>JBFFGY010000301.1:0-3713 GCA_041557215.1 Alphaproteobacteria bacterium | reverse complement strand
GACCTCGACATTTACATGATCGTCGCGGTCGGCGACTTCAACATGGGCGCGATGGAAAATAAGGGGCTGAATGTCTTCAACGACAAGTTCGTGCTGGCCCGTCCCGACACCGCCACCGACGGCGATTACGAATTCATCGAAAGCGTCATCGCCCACGAATATTTCCATAACTGGACCGGCAACCGCGTGACCTGCCGGGACTGGTTCCAGCTCTCCCTCAAGGAGGGGCTGACGGTGTTCCGGGACCAGCAATTCACTGCCGACATGCGCAGCGTGCCGGTCAAGCGGATTGGCGACGTGCGCATGCTGCGCGGGCGCCAGTTCCCCGAGGATGCCGGGCCGCTGGCACATCCGATCCGTCCCGATTCCTATATCGAGATCAACAACTTTTATACCGCCACGGTTTACGAGAAGGGAGCCGAGGTGGTGCGCATGATCCATACACTTTTGGGGCCGGAGGGCTTCCGCAAAGGCATGGATCTCTATTTCCAGCGCCATGACGGGCAGGCGGTGACCTGCGAGGATTTCGTCGCGGCAATGGAAGATGCGACCGGCCGCGACCTCAATCGGTTTCGGCGCTGGTATATCCAGTCCGGCACGCCCAGGCTGAGAGCGGAAGGTCGGTACGACGCAGAGACACAGAGCTACGAACTGACTTTGGGCCAGAGCTGTCCGCCAACGCCGGGGCAGGAGCGGAAGGAGCCGTTCCATATTCCGGTCGCTGTCGGGTTGATCGACGATGACGGGCAAGACATGCCGTTGCGGCTGGTTGGCGAAGAACCGACCGATGTTCCCACCACAAGGATACTGGAAGTAACGCAGCCGGTCCAGACTTTCCGGTTCGTCGGCATCGCCAAGAAGCCGACACCGTCGATCCTTCGTAATTTCTCCGCGCCGGTGATCGTTGAACAGGCATTGTCGGAGGAAGAACGCCTGCATCTGATGGCCCATGACAGCGACCCCTTCAACCGCTGGCAGGCGGCGCAGGACATTGCGCTGGAACAGTTGCTGCGGATGGTCAAGGCGGTGCAGCGCGGCAAGGCGCCGCCCGCCGAACCTGCCTTTGTCGAGGCACTGGGCCGCACCCTGCTGGACCAGACGCTGGACCCGGCCTTCGCGGCGGAAATGCTGGCCCTGCCCGGCGAGGACGTGATTGCCGAGCGCATGGAGGTGGTGGACGTCGAAGCGGTGCATGCTGCGCGCAAGGCGCTGCTCCGCTCAGTTGGGGTGGGTCTGCGCGAACCCCTGATGGAGACCTACCGCCGGCATATCGACAACAGCGCCGACCCAACTGATACGGCGACCGGCGGCCGGCGCACACTGAAAAACCGGGCGCTTGCCTATCTGATGGAAACGGGCGAGGCGGAGATGCATGATCTCTGCCTGAGCCAGTATGAGGGGGCGGCGACCATGACCGATGCGATCGCCGCCATGACACAGCTCGCCCACCGGGAATCGCCGCATCGCCGGCGCGTACTGGCCGATTTCAGGCAGAAATGGGCCGGCGACCGCCTGGTGCTGGACAAATGGTTTTCGGTTCAGGCCTCGTCACCGCGCGCCGACACGCTGGATCGCGTGCGCGAATTGATGCGCGATTCGGCTTTTACCATGCATAACCCCAACAAGGTGCGCTCGCTGATCGGTTCTTTCTCATCCATCAACCCGCTGCGGTTCCATGCCGCCGACGGCGCCGGGTACGAGTTCCTTGCCGACCGTGTTCTGGAGTTGGATAAAATAAACCACCAGGTCGCGGCCCGGCTGTTGACCCCGTTGGGGCGCTGGCGGCGCTTCGACAAGGACCGGCAAGCGAAGATGAAAGCCCAGCTACAGCGAATTCTGGACCATGACGGGTTGAGCAAGGACAGCTACGAAATCGCGAAAAAGTCGCTCGGCTAGTTCCCTGGCACGTAATAGACCATGATCGCCGATACGGTCAGCACCGACAACAATGTCGAGATCAGGATGACCGAGGTCGAACGCTGCAGGTAGATGTTGTATTTCTGGGCCAGGATGAAAACCAGACCGCCGGTCGGCAAGGCCGACATGATGACGGCCGCGGCCACCCAGACCGGTTCCATCGGGAATAGAGTCAGGATCAGCAGCAAGGCCAGCGCCGGGTTGACGATCAGCTTCAGGAAAACCAGCCAGCTTACCTCGCCGAGCCCTGCCGTTGCCTGTCGCCCGACCATGAAAAGGCCGATCGAGAAGAGCGCTGCGGGCGAGGCCGCGGCGCCGATGGTATTGCAGAAATTCTCTACCGGGACGGGCAGGGGCAGCCCGGAAGCGGACCAGCCCAATCCGACGATAGCCGACAAAACCAGCGGGCTCTTGATCATGCCGATGGTTGCATCCCGCAGGGCGGCCAGCGGTCCGCCGCTGCGTGCCAGGTCAAGTTCGATCAGGGCTATGGCGATGGCCATGTTAAGGGCGCCGTTTATCACCGTAGAGATCGCCGCCGGCAGGATTCCATCGTCGCCGAAGGCCAGGATCAACAGGGGAATACCCATATAGCCCGTGTTGGAGAACATCGCCGACAGGCCATGCAGCGTCATCTGGGCAAGCCGGCCGGGGAACAGGATCTTGCCCACCAGAACGGCAATGGCGAAAGTGCCGATCTGGGCGCCAAAGAAGACCCCAATGAAATTCCAGTTGAAGATATCCGCAACCGGCGCCTTGGCCATGGAAACCAGGAACAAGGCCGGTAGGGCCGCGTAATAGACGAAGCGGTTCAGTATCTCGGATCCGTGAGACCCGAGCACGCCGAAACGCCCGGCCAGCCAGCCGGCGGCCATGATTGCGAAGACGGGCAAGGCAACATTGAAGACGGCATCCATGGCGCGGCAATCTAGCAGGGAACTTCGCCGCGTAAAGCCCGATTCTGCCCAAGCTTGACGAAGGCGCAATCTGCCGCGATAAACAGGCAAACTTTATCCTGGCCAGGTGTAAAACCCGAGCCGGAAATCTGGAGAAGTGAACGGAATGATCGACCAGCAAACGGCCCTTATCTACACAATGGTTCTTGTCTCGGCCTCGGATAGCGACATGACCGATGCGGAACTCGGCATGATCGGCGATATCGTGCAGCATCTGCCGGTTTTCGAAGGGTTCGACCCGGAGAACCTGCCGAAAGCGGCCGGCATGTGCGTCGATGTGCTGTCCGGCGAAAACGGGCTGGACGACACGCTGGACGATATTGCCACGGCTCTGCCCGACCGCCTGCGCGAAACGGCCTATGCGCTGGCCTGCGACGTGGTAGCCGCCGACGGTAATGCCAGTCAGGAAGAGTTGCGGGTCCTTGAGTTGCTGCGTCATCGATTGGAGGTCGAGCGCCTTGTTGCCGCCGCTATCGAACGCGGTGCCCGGGCCCGGTTCGCCAGGGCGTAAACCCCTGAATATTATTGCGGCACGTCAAGTCCGGCACGCCGCAGGCCATTCATCAGTCCTTCTATGAGTTCCGGGGGCATGCCGCGGGTTCGGAATGGCGCGCGGGGGTCCTGCGGATGGTCGGGGCGGATTTCCAGCAGGTGGGCCAGGGCCTGCTCTGCTTTTTCCTGTTCTCCGTTCATCGCGAGAGCGGCGGTCAAGCTGGCCTGGACCATATAATTATTGGGTAGATTTATCTTCAGCGCCACATCGCGGGCTTCCCGGTATTCGCCTTTCAGGTAATGGTGCAGATGCCAGATATAGTCCAGCCAGCTCTGATGCTTCGGGTT
>JBFFGY010000300.1:0-3718 GCA_041557215.1 Alphaproteobacteria bacterium | reverse complement strand
CCTGCCAGGCTGGCGCGGCGCTCTCGCAGGCGCGGGAAATAATTATAGACCATCTCCAGGTCCCGCTGGATGCCCGAGCGACCGTCGGTACGGGTATAGGCCCCGGTCAGCAGGTTTTCCTCGACGGTCAGATGCTCGAAACAATGACGGCCTTCCATCACCTGGATGACGCCGCGCCGGACGAGGTCGTTCGGAGTCAGCGCCTGGACGGCCTCGCCCTCGAACAGGATCGAGCCCTTGGTAACCTCGCCGCGCTCAGCATGGAGCAGGTTCGAGATGGCCTTGAGGGTGGTGGTCTTGCCAGCACCGTTCGCGCCCAGCAGCGCCACGATTCCACCGGTCGGCACCTCCAGGGAAACACCCTTCAGCACCAGAATCACGTGGTCGTAGATGACCTCGATATTATTGACTGAAAGCAGTGCCTGCGCCGCATCCGCGGCTGCATCGCCGGTTGCCTGGGCCACTTCGCTCATATCGCCGATGCCCCTGAGAATTCGATTGAAATATAACCAAAAAGGATCCCCGCCCCCATCCGGGGGGCGGGGTCCTGTGTCTTAGTTGCAGCTACGCGGCGAAAGGTTGTTTTCCTTCGCGTAGGCGGCCGAGTCCTCTTCGATCAGCGGGCCGGTGATTTCCGGCATGCGATCGTAGAACTTGGAGACGATGCTCCATTTCTTGGCCTTGGCGTCCCACTGCTGAATCGCAGCCTTGCCCGGGCCGCTGTGGTTGCCGCAGGAAATCTCGATGCCGTAGGTGAAACCCTCGAGGCCGAGCTCCTTCAGGCGGGCTTCGTCGACCTTGAGGCTCTCGAAACCGTCGCGAACCTGGGCCGCGGTGGGGTTCTTGGTGTTGTGCATCTTCATCGCGGTACGGATGGCCTCGGAGGTCCAGACCGCCGCTACGAGACCGCGGTTGTAAAGCACCTCGCCAACACGATCGCGCTCGCCGGCACCTTTGTCCTTATCATAGAGATGCTTCAGGATGTCGGCATGCACCGGGAAACCGGCGCCCGGCGCATGAACCGCAGCGGCCTTGTAACCGTCAGCGGCGTCGCCGGCCGGCAGCACGTCGTTTTCGGAGGCCGACCACCAGATTCCGATAAAGCGGTCCATCGGGAAGCGGATCGAGGCGGCTTCCTTGATCGCCACCTGGTTCATCACGCCCCAGCCCCACATCATGACCCAGTCCGGGCGATCGCGGCGCACCTGCAGCCAGGTCGCCTTCTGCTCCTGGCCCGGATGGTCGACCGGCAGCAGCATCAGCTCATAGCCGTATTTTTCGGCCATAACCTCAAGGGTGCGGATCGGCTCCTTGCCGTAAGCGGAGTTGTGATAGACCAGCGCGATCTTCTTGCCCTTCAGCTTGTCCATGCCGCCTTCCTGGTCGCCGATATACTGGACGATCGCGGTGGCGCCGTCCCAATAGGTGGCGGGGAAGTTGAAGATCCACTCGAAGATCTTGCCGTTGGCAGCAGAGGTGCGGCCGTACCCCATGGAGAAGACCGGGATCTGGTCGGATGACGCCTTCGGGATCAGCTGGTAGGTGATGCCGGTCGACAGCGGCTGGTAGACCAGCGCGCCGGCGCCCTCGCCCTTGGTGTTCTCGTAGCACTCGACTCCCTGCTTGGTGTTGTAGGCGGTCTCGCATTCGATCAGGTTGATCTTCGTGCCTTCGATGCCGCCGTCCCGCTCGTTGAGCAGGTTCCAGTAATCGGCATAACCGTTAGCGAAGGGGATGCCGTTCGGGGCATAGGGCCCTGTCCGGTATACCAGCGACGGGATCGTCAGGTCGGCGGCCGGCGCCTGCGTCGCGACGACCGGCAAGGCAATCGATGCCGCAGCTATCGCCAATGTGAGTTTACGGAAATTCATTACAGTCCTCCCTGTTTGGGTTTCCGTTTCGTAGTATGGGCCTTATGGCCATGCCGCCTATTTAAACATCAATAGGGGAAGGGCCAAAGACGCAATTTTTCCTTCAAGATCTGCCACAGCCGCGCAAGGCCATGCGGCTCGACGATCAGGAAGAAAATGATGAGCACGCCCATCAGCGTGATTTCGACATGTTTCGCGGTCACCGCGGCAACGCCCATGAAGTCGACCATGAAATTCTTCAGAAGCAGCGGCATCAGGACCAGGAAGGCGGCACCGAGGAACGAGCCCAGGATTGAACCCAGCCCGCCGATGATCACCATAAACAGCACCAGGAACGACTGGTTGATATCAAAGGCCTCGGTAACCTCCGCGGCGCCCAGCCAGACGGTGAAATAGAGCCCGCCGGCTACACCCACGAAGAAAGAACTGACGGCAAAGGCTGACAGCTTGGCCAGAAGCGGCCGCACGCCAATCAGTTCCGCTGCGATGTCCATGTCTCGGATAGCCATCCACATGCGACCGATGCGGCCACGCACTATATTCTTGGCGACCAGCCCGAAGACGATCAGGAAGCCGAGAGCAAACAGGTAAGTCACAGCGGGTTTTGCCTCGGGCCCGGTGATCAGGAAGCCGAATACCTCGCGCGGCGGCATGGTGATCTGACCGGTGGCGTTGTAGTTGTAGAACCACTGCACCTTGTTGAACATCCAGACCAGGAAGAACTGCGCCGCCAAAGTCGCGACCGCCAGATAGAACCCCTTGATACGCAGGCTGGGCAGGCCGAAAAGGACGCCCACCGCCGCCGTCACGCCGCCGGCAAGCAACAGCACCAGGATCAGGTTCATGTCCGGATAGGCGGTCGTCAGCTTGAAGCTGGCAAAGGCGCCAACCGCCATGAACCCACCGGTGCCAAGCGAGATCTGCCCGCAATAACCGACGAGGATATTCAGCCCAAGGGCCGCCATTGCGTATACCAGCAGCGGCAACAATACGGCGTTGGCCCAGTAATCGTTGATCACCAACGGGACGGCGAAAATGGCAAGGGCCAGGAACAGGGCGATAACCCAGCGATCCTGGCGGATCGGGAATATCTGCTGATCGGTCCGGTAGCTCGTCTTGAACTGGCCCGCTTCACGATACAACATTTTACGTCAGACCCTCTCGATAATCTTTTCGCCGAACAGGCCCTGCGGCCGAACCAGCAGGAACGCCAGCGCCAGCATGTAGGCAAACCAGTTCTCGATGGCGCCACCAACGAGGCTGCCGAGATAGAGTTCCGCCCATTTCTCGCCAACACCGATAATCAACCCGCCGACGATCGCGCCGGGGATGGAAGTAAAACCGCCGAGGATCAGTACCGGCAACGCCTTGAGGGCAATCAGTGAGAGCGAGAACTGCACGCCCGACTTCGACCCCCACATGACGCCGGCCACCAAAGCGACGACACCTGCCACGGACCAGACGATAACCCAGATAGTGCGCAGCGATATGCCTACCGACAGGGCGGCCTGATGGTCGTCGGCGACCGCGCGCAGCGCGCGGCCGATACGTGTCTTGCTGAAAAAGATGGCCAGGACCGTGACCAGGACTGCCGCGGTTACCGCCGCCACGATTTCCAGTTTTTCGATATAAAGACCGTAATCGTCGAGAAGCCAATCCAGGGCGCCCTGCGGTATACCGATTTCCAGCACCTTGACGTCGGAGCCCCAAAGGATGTCGCCGATGCCTTCCAGCACGTAGGCCAGCCCGATCGTCGACATGAACAGGATGATCGGATCCTGGTTGACCAGATGCTGCAGCACCAGCCGTTCTATCAGCCACGCCAGCAGTATCATAACGCCGATGGT
>JBFFGY010000299.1:0-3734 GCA_041557215.1 Alphaproteobacteria bacterium | reverse complement strand
GTCGCGGGGCCCTTCACGTCCATACCCTTGAGCACGCGCGGGTGCAGTTCTCCGAACCAGGCCAGGACGTTGGGCCCCAGCCGCAGGGATCCGGATCGGCCCGGGTGGTACCATGCCGGTGCATCGCGCGATACCTGCAGATTGTCCACCGGTGCGCCGCAGGCAGCCAGAACGGCCAGAGCATCGGCCTTGGCGTCGAAAGCGTCCACGGCACGCGGCGGGTCGGACCAGTGCCTGTGGCCGCTGCGGCCCGTGCGCAGGCCGGCGGCCAGCACGTCCTCGCCCTCGGGCGTGTCGTCGCGCCAGGCCGGCCCTACCTCGAACAGGGCGTTATCGGCATATCCGCGATCGGTATTGCGGCCGGCGGCGGCCAGCAGATTGGGCAGGATCGACGGGCGCATGACCGACAGGTCGGAACTGATCGGATTGTCGAGCCGCAGGACATCGGGCACGCCGCCGAACAGGCCGGCTTGGGCCTCGTCCATAAAGGACCATGTCACCGCTTCCAGCATTCCACGCCCGGCCAGGGTCTTGCGGGCGAAGCTCTCGCGCCGCTGGCCGACGGTCAGGATCTGTTGCGGCAGGGCGCTGTCGCGGTCCAGCGGCACCACCGGGATATTGTCGAATCCATTGACCCGCAGGACCTCCTCGACGAGGCAGGATTCGTCCTCGACGTCGGGCCGCCATGAGGGTGTCCTCGCAACGATCTGGCCCTCGGTCGTATCGGTTTCGAAACCCAGCGTTTCCAGAATCCGGCGCTGGTCATCGACGCTAATATCCACGCCGCCCAGCGTCTTTACGCGGTCGGGGCGCAGCGAAATTCGCCGCGCGGTATCCGGCATCTCGCCGGCGATGCTCAATTCGCTGGCCTCGCCGCCGCATATGTCCAGAACCAGCCGGGTCGCGACTTCCGCGCCCCACAGGGCCGAGGCCGGATCGACCGTGCGCTCGAAGCGATAGCGCGCGTCCGACTCGATACCCAGCTTGCGGCCGGTCCCGGCGGTGCGGATCGGGTCGAACAGGGCGACCTCGAGGAACATTTCGGTGGTGTCCTCGGTGCAGCCAGACTCCTCGCCACCCATGATGCCGGCAATACCGTACACGCCCTTGCTGTCGGCAATGCAGGTCATGCCGTCTTCGAGTTCGTATTCCTTGCCGTCCAGTGCCATGATCTTCTCGCCGTTCCTGGCGAAGCGCATTGTCAGGTCGCCGCCTTCCAACTTGTCGGCGGCAAACACATGCAGGGGCCGGCCCAGATCGAAAGTCACATAGTTGGTGATGTCGACCAGCGCAGATATCGGGCGCAAGCCGATGGCCAGCAGGCGCTGCTGCATCCAGTCGGGGCTGGGCCCGTTCTTCAGGCCACGGAAATAGCGGCCCACCACCATCGGGCAGGCGCCTTCGTCGCCCTTCGGGAAATCGCGTTTCCACTGAACCGGGCTCTCGAAGGTTCCTTCGATCTTCTCGGCCGCGCTAAAGGGCTTCAGCGTGCCGATCCCGGCGGCCGCCAGGTCGCGGGCAACCCCGCGCACGCCCAGGCAGTCGCCGCGGTTCGGCGTGATTGCAATGTCGATGACGGGATCGTCCAGGCCCTTGTAGCGGGCAAAGCTCTCGCCAACCGGCGCGTCCTCAGGCAGGTCGATGATGCCCTCATGGTCATCCGACAGGCCGAGTTCCCGCTCGGAGCACAGCATGCCATTCGATTCCTCGCCGCGGATCACGCCCTTCTTCAGGTCCAGCCCGGTGCCCGGAATGTGGGTGCCGGACGGGGCGAACACGCCCTTCATGCCGGTGCGCGCGTTGGGCGCACCGCAGACGACCTGGATCTTTTCCTTGCCGGTATCGACGACGCAGACGCGCAGCCGGTCGGCATTGGGATGCTGCTTGGCCTCGACGACATAGCCGATGGTGAAGGCGGCGAGCTCCTTCGCCGGGTCGTGGATTTCTTCCAGTTCAAGGCCAAGGGCGGTCAGCGCGTCGGTGATCTCGTCCAGCGACGCGTCGGTTTCCAGGTGATCCTTCAGCCAGGACAGGGTGAATTTCATGGCGTCAGCCCCCGGAACAGGGTGGGCACCTCGATCGGGGCGAATCCGTAATGCTTCAGCCAGCGCACATCGCCGTCGAAGAAGGTGCGCAGGTCGGGAATGCCGTATTTCAGCATGGCCAGGCGTTCGATGCCCATGCCGAAGGCAAAGCCCTGATATTCGGCCGGGTCGATTCCGCAGGCCGCCAGGACCTTGGGGTTCACCATGCCGCAGCCGAGAATTTCCAGCCAATCGTCGCCGGCGCCGATTTTCAGTTCGCCGCCCTCACGCGTGCAGCCGATGTCCATTTCCGCCGACGGTTCCGTGAAGGGGAAATGGCTGGGGCGGAAACGGGTCGGCACGTCCGGCACCTCGAAATAGGCGCGCACGAACTCGATCAGGCAGCCTTTCAGATGTCCCATATGGACGCGGCCGGTCTTGTCGACCACCAGCCCCTCCACCTGATGGAACATCGGCGTATGGGTCATGTCGCTGTCGCAGCGATAGGTGCGGCCCGGTGCAATGAAGCGAAGCGGCAGGCCATAGCCCTTGGCGGCCATCGCCGCCTGCATGGCGCGGATCTGCACCGGCGAGGTATGGGTGCGCAGAACCTTGCGCACGCCGTCCGCATCCTCGGGCAGATAGAATGTGTCATGCATCTGCCGGGCGGGATGCTCCGGCGGGATGTTCAGGGCGGTGAAGTTATGGAAATCGTCCTCGATGTCCGGGCCTTCCGCGACGGAAAAACCCATCTCGCCCAGGATCGCGATGATCTCGTCGACGGTCTGGCTGATCGGATGCAGGCGGCCTTCCGCCTCGGGCCGCACCGGCAGCGTGACATCGACCATCTCGGATGCCAGCCGGGCTTCCAGCGCGGCGTCTTCAAGGCTGCTCTTGCGGGCGTCGATCGCCGCGGCGACCTTGTCCTTGATAGCATTCAGGGTCTGGCCGGCCTCGCGCCGCTCTTCGGCGGGAAGCTGCCCGAGCGTCTTCATCAGTCCGGTGATGCGGCCCTTTTTGCCCAGCGCGGAAACACGAAGCTCCTCCAGCGACTCCGTCGACTCCGCGCTGTCGACGGCGCCGAGAAGCTCATCGAGCAGCTTGTTGAGATCGTCCATCGGGAATTCGCCGCCGGGATGCCGGCGGCGCTCCACCCTGTTTGCCCTACTTCGCCAGTGCCTCGCGCGCCTGGCTGACGAGCGACTCGAAGGCCGCCGGTTCGCTGACGGCCAGTTCGGCCAGAACCTTGCGGTCCAGCTCGATCTCAGCCTTCTTCAGGCCATTCATGAACTGCGAATAGGTCAGGCCATGCTGGCGAGAGCCAGCGTTGATGCGCTGGATCCACAGGCTGCGGAAATCGCGCTTGCGCGTACGGCGGTCGCGATAGGCATATTGCAGATTCTTCTCGACCCGCTGGATCGCAGCGCGGAACGTATTCTTCGAACGGCCGCGCGATCCCTTGGCCAGTTTCAGAACTTTTTTGTGACGGGCGTGCGTGGTGACGCCCCGTTTGACGCGTGCCATTTGTCAGACTCCTTCGACGGTAGGGCTTCAGGCGTTCGGCAGGAAATGCCGCTTGACGACCTTGGAGTCGCCGGCAGCCATGATCTGCGTGCCGCGGTTGGTCCGCTTCATCTTCTGCGAACGGCGGCGAAGCATGTGGCTAAGGCCGGCGCTGTTGAAGCGTACCTTGCCACTCGCGGTCAAACG
>JBFFGY010000298.1:0-3739 GCA_041557215.1 Alphaproteobacteria bacterium | reverse complement strand
TCGTCATCAGCCTGTGGGGCGTGGCGCCCACCTTTGCGCTTTATGGGGCGACGGTCCTGGCCCTGCTGGCCGCCTTTTTTGCGCTGCGCATCGAGGCGGCGCCCGGCGGCGCGGCGCGCGAAGAAGGCATTCTGGCGCAGATCGCGGAAGGTTTTATCTACACCTCAAGGCACGGCGCGATCGCGCCATTGCTGCTGTTGATGCTGGTGCTGTCGGTGCTGGCGCGTCCCGTGGGCGAACTGTTCCCCGGATTTGCCGACCTGGTCTTCCAGCGCGGCGCCGAAGGGCTAGCCTGGCTGAGTTCGGCGATCGGGCTGGGGGCAGTGGCGGGCGGCGCATGGCTGGCGCAACGGGGCAGCACAGTGGGGCTGCTGCCGATCGCGTTGGCGGGCGCCGGCGTCAGTGGATTTGCCCTGGTCATTTTCACTGCCTCAGACGTTTTCTGGATCGCCATACCGGCCATCGGCCTGTTCGGTGCGGCTGTCGTATCCTGCGCCATCGCGACCCAGACCCTGCTGCTGGGGGCGGTCGACGAGCATGTGCGAGGCCGGGTGCTCAGCTTTTACGGAGTCATATTCCGGGGTGGGCCGGCGGTCGGATCCTTGTTGATGGGCGGCCTGTCCGACCTGTTCGGCTTGCGCTGGCCGCTGGCGATAGGTGGCCTGCTGTGCATCGGGTGGGCCATGTGGGTCTGGCGCGGGCGGCGGCGCATGATCGTTTCGCTGGAGCGGCGCCCGGTACAGGACCGGGGCCCGGGGTGAGTTTTGCCCGTTTGCCATTGCGGGCAGTCCCGCTATAAAGGGGGCCGGGAAGGCGAGCGAGATCGCCGACCAGAACAAGAAACCAATAGACGGGGAATAATCCCATGAGCAGGAAATTCACTCTCGCGGCCGCCATGGCTGCCGCAATCGGCCTGACGGCCGCGCCCGCAATCGCCGAAGGCGTCAAGATCGGCATGATCACCACCCTGTCCGGCGGCGGCAGCGGCCTCGGAATCGATGTCCGCGACGGCTTCGAACTAGCGCTCAAGCAGGGCGGCGGCAAGCTGGGTGGTGTTGACGTTGAAATCATTACCCAGGACGATGCGCGCAAGCCCGAAACGGCGAAGCAGATTGCCGACCGTATGGTGAAGTCCGACAAGGTCGACATCATGACCGGCATCATCTGGTCGAACCTGGCGATGGCGGTGGTGCCCGGCGTCGTCAAGGAAAGCGTTTTCTATATCAGCCCCAATGCGGGCCCGTCGGCGCTGGCCGGCAAGATGTGCCACGAGAACTATTTCAACGTCGCCTGGCAGAACGACAATCTGCATGAGGCGATGGGTCAGCATGTCACCGACAAGGGCTTCAAGAACGTCTATATCCTTGCGCCGAACTATCCGGCCGGCAAGGACGCCCTGGCCGGATTCAAGCGGTTCTATAAGGGCGGCGTTGCAGGAGAGGTATATACCAAGCTGGGCCAGACCGACTATGCGGCGGAAATCTCGGCCCTGCGCGCGGCCAAGCCGGATGCGGTATTCTTCTTCCTGCCGGGCGGCATGGGCATCAACTTCCTGAAGCAGTATGCCCAAGCGGGCCTAAAGGAGGAGATCCCCGTGTTCGGGCCCGCCTTCTCGTTCGACGAGACCATCCTGAAGCCCGTCGGCGGCGCGGCGCTGGGCGTGTTCAACACGTCCCAATGGAACGCCGACATCGACAATGCGGCGAACCGGGCCTTCGTGGCCGACTTCATCGCCGAATACGGCCGCCGTCCGTCGCTCTATGCCAGCCAGGGCTATGACGCGGCGCGGCTGATCGGCAGCGCGCTGAAGGCCGTTGGCGGCGACATGTCGGACAAGAGCGCCTTCCGCATGGCGCTGACCAAGGCGGAGTTCGAATCCGTGCGCGGCAATTTCCGCTTCGGCTCGAACCACCATCCGATCCAGGACATCTATGTCCGCCAAGTCTATCAGAACGAAAAGGGCGAGCTGACGAACAAGATCGTCGGCAAGGTGTTCACCGATCACCAGGACGCCTACGCCAAAGACTGCGTGATGTAATATCCGGCGGCGGGCGCGCCTGTTCGTGCGCCCGCCGTTTCTTCCCTTCGTAATTCCGGTATTTCAATGACGGCGCTGCTGGTCCTCGAACAAATGCTCAACGGGCTGCAGTTGGGGGTGATGCTGTTCCTGCTGGCGGCAGGGCTGACGCTTGTCTTCGGCATCATGGACCTGATCAACCTGGCCCACGGGTCGCTCTACATGGTCGGCGCCTTCGTTGCCGCGACGGTCGCGCAATGGACGGGATCCTTCATGCTCGGGCTGCTGGCTGCATTGCCGGCGGCGGCAATCGTCGGCATGGCGGTGGAGGTGATTGCGCTGAGGACTCTGTACCAGCGCAACCATCTCGACCAGGTCTTGGCGACCTTCGGCCTGATCCTGTTCTTCAACGAACTGGTCCGTATCATCTGGGGGCCGCGAGCGATCTTCATGGACGTGCCGGAAGCGCTGTCGGGCACGGTGGAGATCCTGCCGGGCGCACCCTATCCGGCCTTCCGCCTTGCCATCATCTTCGCCGGCATCGCGGTGGCGCTGTTCCTCTATGTCCTGATTTCCCGCACACGGGTCGGCATGCTGATCCGCGCCGGCGCCAGCAACCGCGAGATGGTCGGTGCCCTGGGTGTTGACGTGAAGCTGCTCTACACGCTGGTCTTTGGGCTGGGGGCGGCCCTGGCCGGACTGGCCGGCGTGATGGCCGGACCGATCTTCGCGGTCGAGGTCGGCATGGGCGAGAGCATCCTGATCCTCACCTTCGTGGTCATCGTGATCGGCGGCATCGGTTCGGTGCGCGGCGCGCTGGTGGGCGCGCTGCTGGTGGGGCTGGTGGATACGCTGGGCCGTGCCTTCCTGCCGGTGCTGCTGCGCCTGGTGGCCGACCCGGCCACGGCGGATGGGGTGGGGGCGTCGCTCGCCTCCATGTCGATCTATATCCTGATGGTGGCGGTGCTGGTCTGGCGCCCGCGCGGCCTGTTCCCCGCCCATGGTTGATCTGCGCCGCATCGACCGCCGGATGGCCGTGCATATCGTCGCGCTGGCCATGGCGGTGTTGTTGCCGCCCGTCGTGTTGGCGATAGACGAACCCTTTTTCATGACCCTGGCCAGCCGCATGCTGATCTACGGACTGGCCGCCGCCAGCCTCGACTTGATTCTCGGTTTCGGCGGCATGGTCAGTTTCGGGCATGCGGCCTTCTTCGGCGTTGGCGCCTATACGGTGGGCATTCTGTTCGCGCACGGTTTCGAGGGGTCGGATTTTCTGGGATTGATCCCCGGCAGCGACAATGCGCTCATCGTCTGGCCGCTGGCTATGCTGGTTTCCGGCCTGATGGCGCTGGCCATAGGGGCGGTCAGTTTGCGCACGGGTGGGGTCTATTTCATCATGATCACGCTGGCCTTCGCCCAGATGCTATATTTCTTCTTCGTTTCGCTTGAAGCCTATGGCGGTGATGACGGGCTGTCGATGTATGGGCGAAGCCGGCTGCCGGGGTTGGACTTGTCCGACGACGCGACTTTCTACTATGTCTGTCTGACCCTGGTTTGTCTGTTCCTGTGGCTCGGCCGACGGCTTACCCGGTCGCGTTTCGGCATGGTCATCGCCGGCGTGCGCGAGAACGAACGCCGCATGGCCGCGCTCGGCTTTCCCACCTACCGCTACAAGCTGGCCTGCTTCGCCATCGCCGGCGCGGTGGCCGGCCTGGCCGGCGC
>JBFFGY010000297.1:0-3779 GCA_041557215.1 Alphaproteobacteria bacterium | reverse complement strand
GCCGCATTTCGATGGTACGGATCAGGGCAGGAGAGATAGCAGAATTACTGCATCGAAGATCAGCAGAGCGACGGCGAAGAAGGCGGCGTAGCCTGCAAGCATTCGACCGTCCGGTCCCAGGCGCCGGAGGGGAGTGCGCCTGCGCGGATAGGCGATCGGTTGCCGGTTTGCCGTTTCTGTCATCGTTCCGCTGATCCTCTCTGGGGTCTTGCCAGTGATGACAGGATGCTGGTGAATTGGGGCGATTAGTGGGCGGTGCTCTGGTGATTAAGTGGTAATTGCCGATCTGTCAGCGGTCGCGCCTGTAGGGCATCATCTCCGCCATTGCCTCCATTTCGTGGCTTAACTGGCGGGATTCGCGGCGGATGAAATCGGCCACGGGCTCGCGCAGGCCGGGGTCACGGATCAGATGGGCACTGTAGGTGCGGACCGGCTCATAGCCCCGTTGCACCTTGTGCAGACTCTGGGTGCCGGCCTCGACCCGCGACAGGCCGAGTTCGATCGCGAGGTCGATGGCGCGGTAGTAGCAGGCTTCGAAATGCAGGAAGGGATAGTTGTCGTCGGCACCCCAGTTGCGTCCGTATAATGCATCGGCGCCAAGCAGGTTCAGCGCACCGGCAATCGGCCGTCCGTCCAGTTCCGCCATCACCAGGACTACGCGGTCGCCCAGCCGCTCGGTCAGCAGGGCGAAGAATTCCCGGTTGAGATAGGGATAGCCCCATTTGCGGTCGTAGGTGTCGACATAGAAGCGGTAGAAGGCATCCCAGTGATGGTCCTTTATATCGTCGCCACGCAGGATCGGGACTGTTATGCCTGAATCCGCCACGCGTCGCCGCTCCCGCGCAATGGATTTACGCTTGCGGCTCATCATCGTGCCGAGGAATTCGTCGAAGCTGCCGTAGCCCCGGTTGCGCCAGTGATATTGCATGCCGTGGCGTACCAGCCATCCACGCTCCGCCAGCATTGCGGCCTGGTCTTCGGGCAGGAAAGTGACATGGGCCGAACTCAGCCCGTGGTGATTGGCAAGCTCTTCGATGCCGGCCGCGAGTGCCGCCTCGGCCGAGGCGATACCAGGGCCCGGCCTTGCCAGCAGCCGGCGGCCCGGAACCGGCGTGAAGGGAACCGCGCATTGCAGCTTGGGATAATAGCGCCCGCCGGCCCGTTCATAGGCGTCTGCCCAGCCCCAGTCGAAGACATATTCGCCCTGGCTGTGGCCTTTCACGTAGAGGGGGGCAACGGCCGTTATGCCGCCGCCCGGTTCTTCGACCGCAAGATGCCGCGGCAGCCAACCGGACTCTGCCGAAACGCATCCGGCTTCCTCCAGCGCGCCAAGGAACGCATAAGACAGGAACGGATCGTCATTGCCGGCACAGGCGTTCCAGTCGGTCTCGCTGATATCGGCGATCCGCTCCACCACCTTTACCGAGATATGTTCGCTTCCGTCAGGCATTCCCATCGCTCCAGCGCAGAAGACAGATTAGATCGATGATGCCTGTTGGCAAGATGCGCTGTTAAGCTTGACAGTTTTGGCGGCCTGCACAAATCTCTCGGCATCTGGAGCCGCACGAGGACAGGGCGAGTGAGTGATGTTTCGGGAATTTTGGTAGGCGCCGGCGAACGTGAAAATCGCTTGTTGTTGCGCTATGCCAACCGCCACGGACTTATCACTGGTGCGACGGGAACCGGCAAGACCGTGACTCTGCAGTTACTGGCAGAGGGTTTCTCGGCTGCGGGTGTGCCGGTCGTGGTCGCCGACGTGAAGGGCGATCTTTCGGGCGTCAGCCAGCCGGGCGCCGCTCACCCGAAAATTGCCGAACGCGAACGTATTCTTGGCCTTGGCGATCGCAGCTATCGGGCCGCACCGGTCATCTTCTGGGATCTGTTCGGTGAGAAAGGCCACCCGGTCCGGGCCACCATTTCTGATATGGGGCCTCTGCTGTTGGGGCGGCTGTTGGACCTGACCGACGTCCAGGCCGGGGTGCTGAATATCGTCTTTCAAGTGGCCGACGATGAAGGTCTGTTGCTGATCGACCTGAAAGACCTGCGGGCGATGCTGGCATTCGTGGCCGAAAATGCGGGCGAACTGCGTGAGGAATACGGCAATGTCAGCAGTGCCTCGGTCGGCGCCATCCAGCGCGGGCTGCTAACCCTGGAACAGCAGGGTGGGGACCTGTTTTTCGGGGAACCGGAACTAAGGCTCGACGACCTGATGCTCCGCGCCCCAAACGGCGCCGGCGCGGTCAATATCCTGGCGGCGGACCGGCTGATGCAGAGCCCAAGGCTGTATGCGACATTCCTGTTGTGGCTGCTGGCCGAACTTTTCGAAAACCTGCCGGAGGTGGGCGACCGCGACATGCCGGAAATGGTTTTCTTTTTCGACGAGGCGCATCTGCTATTCGATGATACTCCGAAAGCGCTGGTTGGCAAGATCGAACAGGTTGTGCGGCTGATCCGGTCAAAAGGTGTGGGAATCTATTTCGTCACGCAAAATCCGCTGGATATTCCGGACGACGTACTGGGGCAGCTTGGCAATCGGGTCCAGCATGCGTTGCGCGCCTATACGCCGCGGGATCAGAGGGCGGTGCAGGCGGCAGCGGAAACCTTCCGACCCAATCCGGCCCTGGACACAGCGGCGGCGATCACGGAGTTGGGCGTCGGTGAGGCGCTGTTGTCCTTCCTCGACGATGGGGGCGTGCCGGCCATGGTGGATCGCGCGCTGATTGCGCCGCCATTGTCTCGAATCGGTCCTGCCAGCGACGGGGAGCGGGCAAGCGTAATGGCCAGCAGTCCGGTTGGTGGCGTTTATGACCAGGCGCTGGATCGGGAATCGGCTTATGAGATGCTTCGCGGCCAGTCAGCGCCCGTTCATGCCTCCGACGAACAGCCGACCCCAAGCCCATGGGGACAGCCCGGTTCGCAGCGTTCGAGAGAGGATCGCGTGAACGAGCCGCCTGTGGTGCGGCGAAGAACGAAGACGCCGAAGCGGGACAAGGGGGTGGTCGAGAAAATATTGCTTGGCGATGGACGGCGGCAGGGCCTTGCCGAAGCCATGGCCAAGAGCGCCGCGCGAACGGTTGGCCGACAAATAGGGCGAAGCCTCGTGCGGGGCTTCTTCGGATCGCTGTTTAAGCGATGAACGACAAACCCCACTCTCCCTATCTGGTAGCGGCCAGCGAGGAAACGCGAGCCAGGCGCAAGCATCACGCCGAGGCTGCGGCGCGCAATACCGTGCCGATCCTTGAGGTGCTGCACGGCATATTGCCGGCGGGCGGGCGTGCGCTGGAAATCGCCAGCGGCACCGGGCAACATTCCGCGGCCTTCGCCGAGGCTTTTCCCGGTATCGACTGGCAACCGAGTGACCCTGCGATGGAAGCACGCGACAGCATAGCGGCCTGGGGCGCTGAATCGGGGCTGGCCAACCTCCGTCCACCGTTGGAAATCGATGTCATGCAGACCGGCTGGCAGAACGGCGTTGCCGGCCCGCTGGATCTGATCGTCTGCATCAACATGATTCATATTGCGCCCTGGGCGGCCTGCCTCGGCCTCATGGAGGGGGCGGGCGCCCTGCTGCGCGCGGGCGGAATACTGTATCTTTACGGCCCCTACAAGCGCGGCGGTGAGCATACGGCGTCCAGCAATGCGGCTTTCGACGAATCGCTACGCGGCCGCAACCCGGCATGGGGCGTGCTCGATATGGGCGATGTTTCGGCGGCGGCCGAAGCGCACGGGATGTCGCTGGAAGCAAGCATAGCCATGCCTGCCAATAACTTCTCGGTGAT
>JBFFGY010000296.1:0-3779 GCA_041557215.1 Alphaproteobacteria bacterium | reverse complement strand
GCTGGGAAATCCATCATCCGATCGAGATGCAGAACCATATCTTCGACGCGCTGTTCGCGGCGGGCGAGGATCTGGGCCTGAAACCCTTCGGCATCCGCGCGATGAATTCGATGCGGCTGGAGAAATCCTACCGGCTGGTCGGCACCGAAATGTCGATCGAATATGCGGCCTTTGAATCGGGACTGGACCGCTTCGTGCACCCCAACAAAGGCGACTTCATCGGCCGCGATGCGCTGGTTGCCTGGCAGCAGAAGGGCTTCGCCAACCAGTTCGTCACGCTGGAAGTGCGCGGCGTCACCGACGCCGACGCGCTGGGCAACGAGCCCCTGTTCATCGGCGGAGAAATGGTCGGCCGCGCCACCGCCGGCGGCTATGGCTGGCGGGTCGGAAAAAGCCTCGCCATCGGCTTCCTGCGCCCCGACCATGCCACCGTCGGCACCGAGGTGGAAATCGACGTGCTGGGCAAAATGCTGAAGGCCACCGTCATAGAGGAAAGCCCCTATGACCCGGAGAACGCGAAGCTGCGGGGATAACGGGTCGTAATGTGCTAAGCTGCCGCCTGGCTTGACGGGAGGAATTTCCATGCCCAACGAGAAAGGCGGCAGCGGCGGATGCCTTTGCGGGGGTGTCCGTTACCGGGTGGACGGGCGGCTGGCGGATGTCGGGGCCTGTCATTGCAGCCAGTGCCGGCGGACCACCGGGCATTATTTCGCGGCGACCAGTTGCGACCGCGCGGCACTCACATTCGACTCAGACGAGACGCTGGCCTGGTACCAGTCTTCGTCCTTCGCACGCCGCGGCTTCTGCTCGCGTTGCGGCTCAAGCCTGTTCTGGGAGCGGATCGGCGAGAACAAGATCGATATCCTGGCCGGCACGCTGGACCAGCCGACGGGGCTGAAAATGACCGATCACATCTATGTGGCCGACAAGGGGGATTATTACGAGATCGCTGACGGGCTGCCGCAATACCCGCAATATTACGACCACAAGGAGTGATTTTTTCCGGCTCGGGTCAGTCCAGCCCCGAATATTCGCGTTTGGGCAGGACATCCTGCTTTGCAATGCTGTAGGCGCGACAGGGCGCCCCACCTGGACCGTCGAAACTGCCGCCAATCTTGATCAGGTATCTTTCCGGTCCGACCGGATTTCGCCACAACGTCACCTCGCCGGGCGCCAGGCGGTCCAGCGCGTCATGGGTGGCCCCTTCCAGGCCTTTCTGCAAACAGCGGCTGCCGCCGCCAGGCAGGACCGCAATCAGGTCCATCTGGGCTATTTCCAGTCTGGCGCCGTCGAAATCGTGCCGCCGGACGAAATGGCCGATCGCCGGCACATAATACCAGACGCGTTTTTGCCAGGCGCCGGCCGGGGCGGGCGAACGCTCGCAGATGATTTCCTGCGTTTCGAAAGCGCCGGCGGGCACCTTCACCACTTCCGGCCCGTTGTTGCGGCAGGATCAACTGGCATCGCTGAGATAACGTTGGGCATTCTTGCCGTCCGCCTCGTTCCATTCTTCCGTCGCCACGTCGAAATAGACATCCTGTCCCCGGGCCGGCGGCCAGGTCGCTTCCGCCGCAAGGGTCGATTTCGATACACCCTTCCAGGTGCCGGTTTGCCATTCCTGTTCCGGCAGGCCGAAATGGGGGCCGGTTACGAAATGGTCGCCCAGATTTGTTTCCCAGTAAACCCGGGCTCCTTCGATCGCGCTTACAGTATGGATTTCGGTGCCGGAATAAACGAACCGGCTTTCCACCGGATAAAGCCCTTCGGGAATGGCGGCTTCTACCGCTACAACTTCCGGTGCGGTATCCGGTTGACCTTTCAGATGGGACAGCAGGCTCGTGGTGGCCAATGCAGTCGGCTTCAGTCCGCTATCCTGCTGGTAACGCGCAATCGCCCGCGATGTCTTCGGCCCCATCTTTCCGTCAATGGGGCCGGGACTGTACCCGCGGTCCGACAGCATCGACTGTGCCGCGGCAATCTCGGCCTGGGTCAAAGACCGATCTTCATCGGGTTTTGCCGGCGGCGCGGCCATCGTGGCCGCCGGTTTCGGCGGCTCTTTCGTCCCGGCTGGCTGCGACGCACAACCCGCCATCAGGGGGATCAGCATCAGCATGGCCATGCCGGCCAGACATCCGTGCCGTGGGGTGCTGCAGGCCAGCCGTCCCCGCTTGCTACGCCAAACGATCATTGCAACGCATTTCCCCCGGCAAATTACAAAACGTCACTCTTTTCGCCCAACTGCCGGGCAGGATCAAGAGTTACCGGGTCACCCAGCGTTGGTCAAAGCCGACAATCCGTCCATGTCTTTGTCGAGCATGCTCGGGATTCGCCAGACTTTGTCGGCGCCCTGCATGCAGGCGATCGCCGGATACAGGCGTGAGCCTTTTGCGCTGCGCGCTGTCATTACAAAGTTGCGGCAGCGATGCGAGCCGATCTTGCCGCGAACCGGCCCCGGACGAATTTCGAATTCTTCCTCGACGACGGTGCTGCTCCAGAGATTCCGCTTGCCGTCGGGAGCCTCGTTCAGGGTGGTTTGTATCGCGCGCTCCAGGCCTGCCCGAACGGCGGGCGGCCAGTCCTCGGCACCAGGTCTGATACCCACCAGATATTTCGAGATCTGACGCCCGTCAGGCATGATGTCGGTTCGGGCGACATAATGCCTTACCGTGGGGGCATACAGCCAGACGCGGCGGACCCATGCCCCTGCCGGAGCAGGGCTTCGCTCGCAGGCCAGCGCCACGGCCTTGAAGCGGCCTGCCGGAACCGAGGCCATCCGTCCGCCAAGCGATTCACAACTCCATTCTGCGATATTTTCGTTCTCCACAACCCTGAAGACTAGAGGAGTCCCCTCGATGAGGGGCCAGGACGCACGAGCGTCGACATGAGCGATCGCTTCGCCGGTTCCGGTCGGGCTGGTCCAGGTTGAGGGCGGGATAAGGAAGTTGGGGTCGGCCTTGACGCGCACGCCATTGCTGATTTCCCAAATGAGATCGCTGCCAACGATCCTCGCGACAGTCTCGGCCTGTCCGGTGCTCCAGATATACTTGTCTCCGGCGCCGTACAGCGGCCATGCGCCGGCATTTTCCACGATGATCGCCGGCGGAGCGGGGGTCGCCGGCGGCTCGGCATCGTCTTCCGTACCTTTTGTGCCGCTGTCGGCAAAATTGTCCGGCTCGCCGGTGCTTTCCGCGGGGCTCGGTTTTTCTGGCCTCGGCGCCGCCGCCAGGCTGGCGACAAGTTCCGGGGTAACACGTCCGTTGACCTCCAGGCCGGCATTGCTCTGGTAGGCTTCGATGGCGTGCCGGGTCATTGGCCCCATAAAGCCATCGGTTGGGTCGGGCTGATATCCCAGTTTGGCAAGATCCGACTGTACGGCCTTGATTTCCGGCGAAGGCGCAGGTGCCGGCGCTGCTTGCTGGTTCCGATCCACAGGATTCGGCGCGTCGATGACGCTTGAGGGAACCGGCTGGGCAACCTTTCCTTCCCCGCCTGTCAGGTCGACCAGCCAGTCCGGCACCGCTTCAGGCAATCGGGCGCAAGCCGACACCAGCAGCAGGCAAGCCGACAGCACGGCGATCCTGTTACAGGCTGCCAATGCTGACGGCGGACGCCGCGTTTTTGCCGCGTCCCGCGCTGTTTGGTTGTGACCATAACTCTTCATTTTCGTCGGCATCTCCTGTTGGGTACTCGTCTCCAGCTGCCCCTCGGCGGCTTTCACTCCGCTGCAATGCTCTCACTGATTACCCGCTCCCGCGGGAAGGTGGCGCGGACCGTGGTTC
>JBFFGY010000295.1:0-3798 GCA_041557215.1 Alphaproteobacteria bacterium | reverse complement strand
TGGCGGACAGCCGTCACGAACCGCCGCCTGCTGGTCCGCATGGAGCGCGACGAACGCCGCTTCGAGGAATTCGCCCTCGCCGACCTGGAAGACGAGCATCCCGGCAGCCCCACCGAAATCCTCACCCTGCGCCATGGCGAGCGGATATTCTCCATCCACCCGGGTTCCGCAAAGATGGGAAAACGCATCCTCGATGCGATCAGGAAGGCGAAGGGCGGGACATGATGGCCTCACGCCGCCTCCTTGTTGCCGTGGCAAGTTGTGCCCTCGCGCTTTCCGGCTGCGGCACGCTGGCCAACACCTTCAAGGAAGAGCCGAAGAACAAGATCTATGTCGGTGTGCGGCAGGACCTGGCCGGATGGACCTTCGCCCATGGCGGCTTTATCGACCTGCCCTTTTCCGTCGTTGCCGACAACATCCTGCTGCCCTACACGATCCCGAAGACCATTGCCAACTACGCGGCCGACGAACACGGAGGCGCAGGGCAAGAGGGAATAGATCAAGAGGCCGGAAACGACGGATGATGGTGCCGCTCCACACGATCCTGTTCCCGGGCGAGACCGTTCTGCTGCGGCTCCGACGGCCGCTGTGGGGGATCCTCTTCCGGGTCACCCTGCATAGCCTGCCGCCGCTGGCGCTGTTCGTGGCGGTCGGGCTGTCGCAGGAGGCGCTGGACCGCATCACGGAATGGGCGAATCTATTGCCGGGTTACTGGCCTATTGTCGCCGTTCTGGTCGTATTGTTTCTTCTTACCATCCTGCCCGGTTACGCCTTCACCAATTTCTTTTCCTTCGACCATTGGCGCGTGGCCGTCACCGACCGGCGGGTGCTGGTGCGTCATGGCTGGCGGAATATCCGACGAGACGAGATGATGCGCCACGATATCGAAACCTGCCTCTACGACCGGGCGGAAGGCAAGATACTCCTGACCGGCGCGGGCCGCGAACTCGCCATCGCCTGCAACCAGCGCCAGGTCGGCCGCATCCTCGCCGCGCTGGGCTACGACGAGGCGGGAGCGTGATGGCGTAGCCCCCAAGCTCTGACCGTCACCCCCCCGCCAGGGCCGTCAGTTGCTGGTGCAGGTCGGCCGGGATCTTGACGCCGTTGTAGCGGGCTTCGCGGCGCTTGGCCTCGCGGCTGGAGCCGGGGACGTGGGTACCCTGCTGGATCTTGATCTGCGAGATCAGCGTCTCGATCCGCCCGGCGAAGCCATGGCCGGTGAAGATTTCGACGGTGGATCCGGGGTCGATGGCGATCAGCATCTGGCCGACGCGCGGCGGGCTGCCCTCCGCATCGAAGAAGGAGCTAGCCTCATAGCCGTAATTGGCGCCGGTCATCGTCGCCGCCAGGATCTCCACCATCATCACCAGGGCCGAGCCCTTGGCGTCGCCCATCGGCAGCATGGTGCCCTTCAGGGCGGCCTGGGCGTTGGTGGTGGGCCGGCCGGCGCTATCCACCGCCCAGCCTTCGGGAATCGGTTCGCCCTTCTGGGCGGCCACCATGATCTTTCCGCGCGCCACCTTGCTGAGCGACAGGTCGATCACCATCGGCGTGCCCGTGCTGCGCGGGGCCGCGAAGGCGATGGGATTTGTGCCGAACAGCGCCTTGCTGCCACCCCAGGGCGCGATCGCCGCTGGGCTGTTGGCGAACATGATGCCGACCAGCCCGCGCTCTGCCAGGCGCTCCACGTGATAGCCCAGCGCGCCGCAATGGTGTGAATGGGCGATGGCGGCGGCCGAAATGCCATATTTCTGGGCCAGCGGCGCCATCCTGTCGATCGCTACCTGGATTGCCGGAAAGGCGAAACCGTCCTTGGCGTTGACCTGCACCACCGCCTTGTCCGGGCGCTCGGTGGCGATCGGCACGGCCTTGCCGTTGACCTTGCCGCTGCGCACTTGGGCGGCATAGCTGGGCAGGCGCGACAGGCCGTGGCTGGCCAGTCCGTCGGATTCGGCCACGGACAGGGCGGTCGCCACATGGCCGGCATTTTCCTCGCTGGTCCCGCTCTTGGTCAGGACGCGGAGGGCCAGGCTATACATATCGCTCAGGGTAAGGGTGACGCTGTCCATGTTGTGCTCTTCTTGAGGCCTGATCACATTCATATTGAAAAAATCCCGCTGCACGAAATCGATTTGGGCCATTCGTACGCAGGAAGCGTGCCACCAAATGGAAGGGGCGGCCCCTTTTCGGTGGCCGCCCCCTCAAAGTCAAGACGATATCGCGGGCGCGTCAGGCGCTGCGGTACAGCTTGGTCAACACGAACTCGCGATGGCCCAGCGCTTCCGCCGCCGTATAGCGGCCGTTACAGGTGCGCAGGGTCATCTCCAGCAGCGCGTCGCCGGCCTCGTCCAGCGTCATTTCGCGACGCAGGATGCCGGAAACGGCGACGTCGATATGCTCCGACATCTCGCGCGCGGTGCGCGGGTTCGCGGTCAGCTTGATCACCGGCTCGATCGGGTTGCCGATGACATTGCCCTGGCCCGTCGGGAACAGATGCACCACGAAGCCGGCCGCGGCCTGCAGGGTGACGCATTCGGCCGCCGCCGAGGACGTATCCATGAAGTAGAGGCCCGGTCCCTTGGTCGGTTCCTCCGCGGGCTCCAGCACGTCGATGAAGGAGGTCTTCTTGCCGATCTTCTCCAGATTGCCGAAGGCCTTTTCCTCGATGGTCGTCAGGCCACCCTCGATATTACCCTTGGTCGGCTGGCTGTCCGACAGGTCGGAGGTCTTGTGCGGCTCGATGACCTCGTCCATGTAGGCCTGCCAGGTCTTCATGAACTTCTCGCCGACCGCCGGCGTCTTCGCCCGCGTCTTGCAGATCGTCTCGGCGCCGGTCAGCTCCGAGGTTTCGCCGAAGCAGGTATAGGCGCCCAGCGGATCGACCTTGTCGATGAAATTGCCGACCGTCGGGTTGGAGGCCAGGCCTGAGGTCGTGTCGGACTCGCCGCATTTCACCGAAACCCAGAGCTCGGACATGTCGGCTTCCTCGCGCTGCTTCTCGCTCGCCCAGTGGACGAATTCCTTGGCCTTGCGCGATGCCATCTCGATCGTCTTGTGGTCGCCGTTGCGCTCAATCGCGAAACCTGCGACCGGCTTGCCGGTCTTGGCGATGCCGTCGACCACCTTGCCGGTCCAGCCCGGCTCGATACCGATGACGATAACCGCGGCGACGTTCGGGTTGCAGCCGGTGCCGATCAGGGTGCGGAAATGCAGGTCCAGGTCGGCGCCGAACTGCAGGCGGCCATAGGGATGCGGGATCGCCAATGTGCCCTTGATGTTGTTCGCCACCGCCTCGCAGGCGGCGTTGGACAGATCGTCCAGCGGCAGGATGATGACGTGGTTACGGATGCCGACACGGCCGTTTTCGCGGCGGTATCCCATGAATTTCTTGCTGGCCATGCCTACCACCTCTTCGTCTTGACGTTATGGACGTGCACATGGCCGCCCTTCTTGATGTCGGCGACGGCCTTGCCGATGTCATGGCCGTATTTCATGATGGTGTCGCCATTCTTGATGTCGCCCAGCGCCACCTTGTGGCCGATCGGAATATCGTCGAGCGCGGTGACGTGGATGGTCTCGTCGGTATCCATGACCCAGCCCTCGAGCTCCATGCCCGCCTTGGCATCCTCGACGACGATGACGCCGGCGGAATCGGTCGGATTGTGAACCAGAAAATGCGGAGGCATCTGCCTGCCCTTTCATGTGTCGTTGTGTTGGAAAACAGGGGGTTTCGACACCCCTGAAAAAATCTTAGGTCTTATATAAGATATAAAAGATAGCCCCCTGTCAAGCTTTGCG
>JBFFGY010000294.1:0-3805 GCA_041557215.1 Alphaproteobacteria bacterium | reverse complement strand
GCGGCCGGAATTTCCCGGGCCAGCCGGTCCAGCCTGGCGCGGTCCGATACACGCTGTTCGACGGGTTTCCAGTAGCGCCGTTCCATTCGCCGGGTGTTATGGTCGTAGCGAAAAAAGAGCGCGCCGTTTTCGCCGACCACCCCGTCCACCGGCCACATGCGCGCGATATGGTCGCACCAGCCGGCTGGCCGGCCCGTAACCGGAAGAACTCTTATGCCAGCCGCCTGCAGGCGCTCCATCGCAGCCAGACTGGAGGAAGGAAGCCGGCCATGATCCGTGACGGTGTCGTCGATATCGCAGAGGACGAATCTGACAGCGGCGCGTTCGCCAGCCGGAAATTCGCTCAGGGGCCTCATGGCCACCGCCTGTAGCGGCTATGGCCAGTAACCCGTCTGGTTGGAACGTTGCTCAGCATGGGCTGTCTCCTCGAATCCATCGGGAGATTATGCATATGCCGGCAGTGGCTGCGAAGATATATCGAGTTGGAACCCGGCTATTCCGGCGCCAGAAGGCGTTCTGCGTCCTGCGCCATTTGGCGGGCGGCCTCCGTCGTTCGGGCCAGGGCCATGAAGTGAAAGCCGCGCCCCTCCGTCAAGACGCGCGGCGACAGCAGAACGATGCCCTCGTCGCGCCCGCCTGGCCTGAACAGCGCTCCATCCAGTTGCCGGATGGCCTGATCCATGGTGATCGAGGTCATCGAACCTGCCTCTCGCTGGACCACGACGAAGGGCCGGCGATGCCAGTCGCCGGTCAGCCGGTTGGCCAGCGTCATCGGTATCGAGACGCCCCCCCACCGACCATTGCACTCGATCCAGTGCAATTCCGCTTCTTCCGGCGAGCGGCCAGCCAATACGGTATCGAAACTGCAGCGTCCGTAATAGCCGAGACGCTGCAAGAACCCGGCGAGCAGGGCCGCCTCCCGCACCATTTGCGTGATCAGCCCATCCGGCAGGTTGGCAGGCGCTGACCCGATGAAATTTCCGCGTGGCGTCTCTATCAGCTGGTCGAAAATTCCTTCTATTACGGGCGGTCCGTCCGCGGTTTGGGGAATCCATGTCTGCACCGAGGGGGAACCCGCCGCGGGGCTGTCCCATACGCCGACCAGCAGCGGCCATCGGCCCGACCAGTTCCGACCGGTCAGCATTTCGATGAGCCAGCGCCGGAGATCGACGAAGGACAGCGACAAGACATCCTCTGCACAGAGCGCCAGATTGCCGCGCGATCCGGCGCTGTCCGGCACCTTGACGATCAGTTGCCCATGGTGGCGGGCCAGGCTTCGCAGTTTCGTGGCCAACGCTGCCGGGCCATAGGCATATTGTGTCATTGGCCGTGCGCGCCGGCCCAGGAGTTCCGCCACACGGTCACCGAACCACAGCTTGTCGTTGACCCGTCGGGCAAGCCGTGGCGGAGGGCCGGCGACGTGAATCCTGGCACCGGAACGCGCGGCGATTTCGCGCGCCAGCACCCAGCAGCCGCCATTGCTGAAATAGGGAATCAACGAAAGCACGCCATGGCGCCTGGCGGCCTCTACCAGCGCATTGATCGCATCAGCATCGCTGAGTATACGCTGGCTTAGCCTTGCCACCGGCGTGGCCGTCAGCGGCGGGGAAAGCCGCGCGACGGCTCCGAGGTCCAGGAACTCCCTGCAATAGGTCTCGAAGGCGGGGTCGGGCTGGTGGCCGACAGCCACGAAATCCCCGTCGCCGGCCAGCAGCAGTGCCCTGTATTCGGTAAGCGCCGCGCCGCGCCCGTAGTAAAGGGCAAAGCCGCTGTGGTCCTCGAAGGCCAACGCCCGGCCTTGCGGCGACAATCCGGCGGCAACCCGGTCGCCAAATGCTGTAGTATCGCCAAGCGGGGGTTCTTCGCGAAGCAGGCGCGCCGCGACTTCCTCCAGCCTGTCACGCTCCCGAAGGGGCAGTTTCGGACGCGCAAACGGTATGATCGGAAGAGACGGTCTTGTCTCTACCAGAGCCGCTCGAGGATATGGCGGCGATCGTTCGATTTCCGCAGTGTCGCTATGCATTGGCCGGCCTCGTCTTGCCGAACCGTTGTCGCAGCATATGCCAAGCCACGGGGCAGGCATATGATCCGCATCAATCGCCGAAGGGAGGCGGGCATGGAAACATTACAGTCGTCTGTTTATCGATATCGACGGTTTTCGCCGGGCTGCCGGAAAATCCAATCCGGGGCGCTTCCCGTGCCAATCAATGCATCTTCAATGTCGGGGTAGCCGGCACCGCGATTTGCGCTGCGTCATGGGCAAGCGGGAGCCGGAGCAGGAATCTTGCGCCCTTGCCTTCGCTGCTGTGGGCTTCCACGGCCCCGCCATGCTGTCGCATGATCTGCTGCACGACCGGAAGGCCGAGGCCGACGCCGAAGTTCTTCGTGCTGTACAGGGGCTCGAAGATTCGTGCCAGCGTCTCTTTCGCAATTCCCGGCCCCGTGTCTTCGAAGACAATCTCGACATGCCCGTCGACCGGCCGGGTCGACACGGTCAGAAGGTTTGCCGACCCAGCGTTCTGGCCGTTCGTTTCAAGCGCATGGCAGGCGTTCTCGTAAATATTGATCACCGCGCGCCGAAGCCGGTCGGGATCGGCCGGCACGCGCAAATCGCCGGTATTGAAGTCCGTACGCAATGAAACGCCTGGCGGTAACGGATGTTCTTCGATGACGGATTTCAGCCAACGGTCGACATCCATCGGTTCGATCTGCAGATCGCGCATCCGAGTGAAATCCAGAAGCTCGTCTATGATGTTGTCGCAGCGCACTATGCTGCGGTTTATCCGGCCGATTGCATTGGAAAGTCCGTCGTCTCTATTCGCCGTTTTGGCCTCGATAACGAAAAGCGACGTCCTTATCGCGCCAAGGGGGTTGCGCAATTCGTGACTGACGGTGGCGGTCAATTGGCCAAGGATCGCCAGCCTTTCGCGTTTTACCAGTTCTTCCTGGGCGGCGCGCAGTTCGGCCGTGCGTTCCTCCACGCGCTGTTCGAGTTCGGCGTTGAGCCTGGCGAGTTCCTGTTCGATGCGTTTGCGCTCGGTGATGTCCTGCAGGATACCGCGCCACTGCGGTTTGCCCGACACATCGTCCTCGATCCACTCGCCCTGCTCGAAAACGGTTCGTTCCGTGCCGTCCGGCCTGACGATCCGGTACTCGACGGAGAAGGGCGTATGCGTATCCGCCGCATGGCGTTCGATCTTCTCGACCCGGTCTCGATCGCCCGGGTGGACGTATCTCAAGAAACCGAAACCGTCCAGGGTAACCGATCCGGGGTCCAGGCCGAATATCCGGTAATGTTCGTCCGACCACCATTCGACGTCTTCCTCTGGATCCCAGGTCCAGCTACCCATCTGGCCGAGATGCTGCGCCTCTTCCAGGCGCTCCTTTGCGTCCCGAACGGCCAATTCCGCCTGCTTGCGGTCGGTGATGTCCTGCGCGGTGCCGCGCAGCCGCAGGGGAGTGCCGCCGGCGTCGTATTCGACTTCGCTTTGCTCGAAGAGGACGATCTCGCTGCCGTCGGGCCGGCATATCCTGTACTCCGCCGCAAATGGTGCGTGGCTCCGGATCGCTTGCTCTAGGCCGATTCGTGTCCTTTCCCGGTCGTCCGGATGGACGTAATCGAGGAAATCGAAACCACCGGGAACGATTTCACCGACCTCGAGGCCGTACATCCGGTATACCTCGTCGGACCACCATTCCCTGTCCGTCCCGAATTCCCAGACCCAGCTGCCGATTTTTCCTATTTGTTGTGATTTTTCCAGACGGTCGGCGGCTTCCCGTAATTCCCGCTCCATCGTCTTGCGAT
>JBFFGY010000293.1:0-3849 GCA_041557215.1 Alphaproteobacteria bacterium | reverse complement strand
GATATTTACGCACATGTACTTGATGAACCGACTGCTGAGGTCGCGAACAAACTAGAAAGAATCTTTGGTGACCGAGCGCAGACTTGACACCGAATGGTGACAGAATGGTGCCAATTCCGCTATATCAGGCATCATGCAAGAATCTAAGGCATTGATAATATTTCGATGGATGGGTGGCCGAGCGGTTGAAGGCACCGGTCTTGAAAACCGGCAGGCGTTTGCGCGTCTCGTGGGTTCGAATCCCACCCCATCCGCCACCCTGCTCCGCCGGTTTCGGGCGGCAGGCCACGAAGAACCAGACAAAGCAGTACGGAGGCGACCCCGAGACATCATGGACGACAACGCAAAGAAAACAGCTCTGCGGATGATCCCTTACGGGATCTATGTGCTGACCGCCGAGGATTCGAGCGGCCAGGTTGGTTCGGCGACGGTTAATTGGGTGACGCAGACCTCTTTCGCGCCGCCGATGCTGGTGGTCGGCGTCAAGGCCGATTCCGGCGCCTATAACATTCTCAAGTCCGCCGGCCATTTCGCCCTGAACATGCTGGGCAAGGGGCAGCAGGGCATGGCCTTCGCCTTCTTCAAGCCAGCCGAGCGCGACGGCCACACGATCAGCGGCGAACCCTTCCGGTCCGGCAGTTCCTCCGGCGCGCCGATCCTGCTCAATGCACAGGCCAGTGTCGAATGCAAGGTGGTGGAGATCGTCGAGAAGGGCGACCATCATATCGTCGTCGGCGAGGTCGTGGATGCCGCCATTACCCATGAGCCCAAGAAGCGTCCGGACGAGGAAATCCTAGAGATGAAGGATCTGGGCGAAAACGTGTTTTACGGCGGCTGAAGCGAGATGACCGGTGACCGTCGCCCTCCTCCCTCGCAGGCCGAGGGCGAGGTCAATACGTCGCCGCGGCGCCGGGACTGGTCGGCGCGCAATATAGACGACAAGACGCGGGCGCTCCTTGACGAGGACGCCCGCTATTTTCTTCACCAGTCGGTCTCCACCCCTTGCCTGAACGCCGTCGCCCGCGCCGAGGGAATCTGGATCGAGGATATCCAGGGGCGGCGCTACATGGATTTCCACGGCAACAACGTCCATCATATCGGCTACGGCCATCCCCGTCTGAAGAAGGCCATCGCGGATCAGATGGATGCCCTGCCCTTCGCGCCCCGGCGCTTTGCCTGCGAGCCGGCTACGGCCTTGGGGTGCAAACTGGCGGAGATCGCGCCGGGCACGCTAAGCAAGGTCCTCTTCGCGACCGGCGGCTCGGATGCGGTCGAAATTGCCCTGAAAGTGGCCCGCGCCGCCACAGGGCGCTTCAAGACGATATCCTTCTGGGATTCGTTCCATGGCGCCGGTTTCGGCGCCGCCAGCATTGGCGGCGAGCAGATGTTCCGCTCCGGCCCGATCGGGCCCTTGTTGCCGGGGGCCGAACATGTGCCGCCCTTCGACTGCTACCGCAACCCCTTCGGCTATTCCCATACCGGCCGCGAGCCGCATGGCGAGGAATGCGGCCGGACCTGCGCCAGCCTGGTTCGCTATATCCTCGAGCGGGAGGGCGATATCGCCGCGGTGATCGCGGAACCGAACCGCGCCGTGCCCTATATCCCGCCGCCCGGTTTCTGGGCGGAAATCCGCCGCGCCTGCAACGATCACGGCTCCCTGCTGATTTTCGACGAGATCCCGACCGGGCTGGGCAAGACGGGCCGCATGTTTGCCTGCGATCACGATGATATCGTGCCGGATATCCTGGTGCTTGGAAAGGCGCTGGGCGGCGGTATCCTGCCCATTGCCGCGACGATCTGCCGGCCGGAACTGGATGTCGCGGCCGGCTGGGCCTTCGGGCATTATACCCACGAGAAGAACCCGGTAACCGCCCGCGCCGCCCTGACCACTATCGAGATCATCGAAGAGGACGGGCTGGTGGTTAACGCGGCGGATGTCGGAAATTATGCGCTGGAGCGTTTGTTCGGCCTGATGGACCGCCATCCAGCCATCGGCGATGTGCGCTGCCGTGGCCTGCTGATCGGCATCGAACTCGTGAAAGACCGGGTCAGCCGCGAACCGGACAGCGATCTGGCCGAAGAAGTGCTCTATCGCGCCCTCGATCTCGGGCTCAGCTTCAAGACCACCATGGGCAACGTCTTGACCTGGACCCCGCCCCTGGTGGTTACGCGCGAGCAGATGGACAGGGCCATCGATATCCTGGACCGCTGCCTGACCGAATCTGCCGCCTGATTGCGGCGACTACGGCGCCGTTTCCCCCTGCCGGGAAGTCGGGTGCACGGTGGTCGCCTGCAGCCCCTTTTCGCCAGCGGTCGCAACGTATCGGACCTGCTCGCCTTCCCTGAGATCGTCGAACTTCCCGTCGACCACGCTATTACGGTGAAAATAGATATCGCCGCGGTCGGGCGTGCCGATAAAACCGTGATCCTGGAAGAGCCGGAGCACGGTCCCGTGCGGAGGCGACTCGTGGGTCTTGACCTTGCCCTTGTCCTCCCTTGCGCGCTCTTCAAGTTGCCTGGTCATGGCGTTGAAGGCGTCGCGGAGGGCGACGTAGGGATCTTCGTGCGAGTGGTGATTTCTCTTTTCGCTGTTGACCACCAGTTCCGTCCCGGGAATCGTCACGTCGATACTGATGGAATAAAGTTTCCCCTTGCGGGAATGCCGGTGCGGCGCTTCGACCACGACCCGGCATGACGTTATACGGTCTTGATATTGTTCCAATTTTTCTGCTTTTTCCCTGATTTTGGCCTCGAGCGCCGGCGAACTATCCATGCCTCGAAAGGCAATCTGTACCGGTGTCTGCACTATTCCCTCCCCAACTTGGGAATATGGTTCGTTATTGATTACCTGATTGTCCCGCCGGCAGGCGATTCAGTCCTTGATCCATCGCAATTCGGGCCTGTCTGTTTCGCACATACAAGTTTCTGGTATACGTATGGCTCACCGGCATGGACTATTGGCCCAGCCACCGCATGAATTCGAAGGGGAAGCCATGGGTGATACCACCGATATCCTGTTTCTGGGCGTTGGATCAGACGACGGGCGCCTGGCCGCACTGCGGGACGCGGGTTATTCCTGTTTGAGCCTGCCAGCCGGGGCGGACATCCTGTCGGCCATTAAGTCCCATGACCCGGTTGTCGCCATTATCAGCCTTGCCGAGAACAGGGACCTCGCTCCAATTCGCCAGGTAAAGGGCGACATGGAATCCTGCCGGGTTCCCGTGGTGGCGATCGATATCGGCGATGCCCCCGATGCGCTGCGCGATTGCTGCGAGGCCGGGGCCGACGACGTATTCGAAGACGATGCGGAAGGCCCGGTTCTGGTTGCACGGATGCAGGCGTTGATGCGTTTGGGGGGCATGGAGGCCGAGTTGGTCAGGCGTTCGGCGACCGCGGCCGGTTTCGGGATAAAGCTGAGCACCGAGATCAGCCGGACGGCCGGCGAGCGCGGCGGCAGTCTGTTGATCGTCGGCGCTGACGAGGGAGAGATCGAAACGCTTTGTCCCCTCCTCGCCAAGACGGGCATCGTCTTCGCGACCGAGCCCGACCCCTATCGCGCGCGCGCCAGGATCGAAGGCAGCGAGGAGGAAATATTCGACGGCGCATTGATCTATGTGCGCGACGAGGCGATGCGCGAGAAATGCGAATATTTCTGCAGGGCGGTTCGCAACGACCGGCGGCTCTTTGACTTGCCGCTGTTCCTGGTGACCGAACATGGAACCTTTCCGGACCATGCCGCGGCCTACGACAGGGGCGCCAACGTCGTCGCTTCCGCACCGGTGGACTGCGATTTCGTGGACGCCCACCTGCATTTGCTGATGCGTGGCCGGGACCGGCGGCGCGCGCTGG
>JBFFGY010000292.1:0-3883 GCA_041557215.1 Alphaproteobacteria bacterium | reverse complement strand
GCTCGGGGGGCTGGATTTCGGTGCGGCGGTCAATTTCAGCGCCACAATCGACCACCCCTACGCCTTGGATTTCATCGACGGCGGGGGGCTGGACGCCGCCTGCCTTGGTTTCGCCGAATGCGACCGCAGCGGCAGCATCAACGCCAGCCGTTTCGCCAACCGTGTGGCGGGTTCATCAACATCTCGCAGAACGCAAAGAAGGTGCTGTTCGTGGGAACCTTCAGTTCAGGCGGGCTGGAGGTGGAACTGGGCGACGGCGAAATTCGAATTGCGAAGGAAGGAAAGTTCTCGAAATTCGTCGATGCTGTCCGCCAGATCACCTTCAGCGGGCCGGTCGCGACCGAGGCCGAACAGCAGGTCTTTTATATTACCGAGCGTTGCGTGTTCCGCCTGTCCCGCAATGGACTGGAATTGATTGAGGTGGCGCCTGGGATCTACCTTGAGGCTGACATCCTTGCCAAGATGCCCTTCGAGCCCGTCATGGAGCATGTCGGAACAATGGATCCGGCCCTGTTCCGAAAGCCGTTATTGGGCTTGCGCGACCATATGCTGGATATCCATATCGAGGATCGCCTGAGCTACGATCCCGAAAGTAACACCGTCTTCATGAACTATGCCGGTATGCGCGTGCGCAATTCCGAAGATGTGAAGCGCATCGTCGAAGCTGTGGACAATTTGCTCAGCCCGCTGGGCAAGAGGGTCAATTCCATCGTCAATTACGATTCCTTCGAGGCCGATCAGGACGTGATGGAGGAGTATCTGGACGCCGTGCGCTATGTGGAAAAGGCCTATTACCTCAAGGTTTCCCGCTATACGACCAGCGGCTTCATGCGCCTGAAACTGGGCAAGGAATTGAGTGAGCGGAAGGTGTCCTCCCACGTATTCGAAAGCCGCCGCGAGGCACGGAAGAATCTGGAAGGGGCCGGAACCTGACAGCCTGCTTTGCTCAGCACCAGCCAAAGTCGGCCAGGGCTCCGAGGTTTGCCGCCAGGCAGGCGAAGAAGGCGCGCATGGTCCATTTGTCGACCAGGGCGGCGTCGAGGTCGCGGCCGGTGACCATATCGAGCAGATGCTTTACATAGCCGCCGGCCCGCTCCGGCAGGCCCAGTCGGCGGCGCAGGCGCCATTGGATGTCGGTCACGAGGCAAAAGCCCATCCTGTTGCCGCTCAAGGGGCCAAGCGCGAACCAGGAAAACAGGATCGCCGCCTGCAGGACCAGGGTGGGCAGGCGGGTTTCGCAGTACAGCCAGCCGATGCCGACCCCTAGCACGATCGCCAGATGCAGGGCGTGCAGGATGAAATTCAAAACCCGGAGCGATAATCCGGTCGGCATGCTTTGATTCGCCTTTGTTTGGGGCTGTGTCTTCCTGAGGCCGGATTATAGGCGTTCGCCCGTGAAGAACGAACCGGGATGGTGTTCCGTCAGTCGATGTCCCTCGCTAGCCCCTCGACTACCTCAGCCTGCGGCAGGGTCGTGAAATAGTTCGGCTTCACCTTGATTTTCGCCGAGCGCGTGCCCGCGCCGAGGATCACGAAGGGACGTTCCATTACCCGAGCGTCTACCCACAGCGGCAGATCGGCCGGCAGGCCCGGCGGGGTGACGCCGCCAAGCTCCATGCCGGTGATGCGTTTGGTCTCCTCCGGGTCGGCAAAGGAAACCTTGCGCGCGCCGAGCTTCTTGCGCACCGTCTTGTTGACGTCCAGCCGTGTCGTCGCCAACAGCACGCAGGCGACGAATTTTTCCTCGCCGGTCTTGGATTTTACCAGGATGGCGTTGGCCGAATCCTCCATCGCATGGCCGTAATGGGCGCAGAAATCGGCCGTGTCCGCGAGGTTCGGATCGCAATCCATGATCTCGAAATCGATCCCGCTCGCCTCCATCGCCGCACGTACGCCTGCCGGCACCTGATCGTTCGAATCGCTCATGGGGCGCAGGATATCGACTATGCGCGGGGGTGCAAGTTTCCAGATTGACAAATCGCCCGAGCGGGAGCAACATACAAACGTTCGTTTAATAACTTGGAGAAACGAGGGCGCATGGCGGACATGGATACAGGCCTCGGCGATCCCGGCGAATCCGCCCCGGCGACCAAGCAGGCGGTCTATGAGACCGCTATAAGGCTGTTCGCCCGCAACGGCTTTGCGGCGACTGGGATGCGCGAGCTGTCGCGCGAGGCAGGGGTCAATCTCGCCACCGTGAATTATTTCTATGGTTCGAAAAAGGGACTGCTGAAGGCGATCCTCGAGGACTATTTCACCGGGCTGGAAGCGGTACTGAGGGCGAATCTGGAAGGTGACGACGCGCCGGCGGAAAAGCTGGAGCGGCTTGTGGCGGCGCTGGCCCGCTATTTCGAGTCCGTCAGTGACAAGCTGATCATCGCCCTTACGGAACTGCCGCATGACGACCCGGATATCACCGAATTCAAGGCGGCGCGGTTTCGCCAACTGTCAGGGCTTTTCCAGAACGTGCTCGGCGGGCCGGCATCGCCCATCCCGGCCTCTTTCCTGGTTCCGGCGATTGTCAGCATGACGGCTTCGCGCTTCCTGCTTCTGCCGGTGTTGCGCAAGGCGCTACCCGAAGGCGCGCCGGGACTGGACTTCGCGGGCTATCCGAAACGCATTGCCAGGCTTTTCGTGCATGGTTTCAGCGGACTGGCCGAAGGCGCGGGGGACGGGGCCGATGGCTGATATTCGAGACCGCATCGAACCGCGTTTCGAGCATCTGGCTGCCTTCCTCTGCCGGCGGCGCTGGTGGGTGGCCATCGCCGTTCTCGCAGCTACCATCGGCCTGGCCTCAGGCATGGCGCGGCTGACCATGGATACATCGAACGAGGGGTTTCTGCATCCCGACGACCCCATCCTGGCCCAGTATGATGCCTTCAAGGACCAGTTCGGGCGCGAGGACATGATCCTGGTGGCCATCGAGCCGCGCGATCTGTTCACGGACGACGCCTTGCGCCGAATCAAGGCGCTGCATGACGATTTGGCGGACAATGTGCCCCATCTCAACGACATCAACTCGCTCGCCAACGCCCGCGACACCCGCGGCGAGGGCGACCGGCTGGTGGTCGACGATCTGCTGGCGCGCTGGCCGGAAACGCCGGAGGATTTTGCGGCGCTTAAGGGGCGCGTCATGGCCAACCCGCTGTACCGCGACAGGCTGGTCTCGCGCGATGGCCGCCTGACCACCCTGGTGATCGAGCTGGATGCCTTTTCGTCCGCCGGCGCAGAGTTGGATGTCCTAGCGGGTTTCGACGAACCGCCGGCGTCGGAGACCGGACGGCCAATCCTGACCGACGCCGAAAACCGCGAGGCGGTGGAGGCGGTGCGAGCGGTCCTGGATAAATACCAGGCTGAGGATTTCCGTCTCTACATGGCCGGTACGCCGACCGTGACCGAGGCGCTGAAACGCGCCATGCAGGCCGATATGAAACAGTTCATGGGGCTGGCCTTCCTGACCATAGGCGCCTGCCTGCTGGCCATGTTCCGGCGGTTCGCGGGCGTGTTCCTGCCGCTGCTCGTGGTCGTGCTGTCCTTCGTCTCCACGATGGGCGCCATGGGCTATAGCGGCACACCGATCAAGCTGCCGACCATCATCCTGCCATCCTTCCTGCTGGCGGTCAGCGTCGGCGCGTCGGTGCATGTACTGGCCATCTTCTTCCAGCATCTGCGGGAAAGCGGCGATAGGGTGGCCGCCATCGTTCATGCGATGGGCCATTCGGGCCTGGCTATCTTCATGACCAGCCTGACCACCGCGACCGGGCTGGGCTCCTTTGCCACCGCCGAGGTTGCGCCCATCGCCGATCTGGGGCGCTTCGCCAGCCTGGGTGTCTTGTTGTCGCTGTTCTATACGGTGATCCTGCTTCCCGCCCTGCTGGCCATC
>JBFFGY010000291.1:0-3892 GCA_041557215.1 Alphaproteobacteria bacterium | reverse complement strand
CTGAGCTACGCCCGCATTCCGATGCTATATATAGGGACACCGCGCGGTGGCGTCCATAGCGGCGCGCATAATCCGCAAAGCGACGCGCAATGCAAGGGGGGATTCGTCCTTTTTTGTCGCGGCGCGAAAAGCCCGCCGGGGCTTGCGGAAATGGCATGCTAACGCTAAGAATTCCGCCCCATGGAACGCACACCTCCCTTTGACGACGCAGCCTTGTTGGCGCGGCTGGACGAGCTGGGGCTCGGCCATCGGACTGTCGAGCATCCAGCACTTTATACGGTGGAGCAGTCGCGGGAACTGCGCGGCGACCTGCCCGGCGCCCACATCAAGAACCTGTTCCTGCGCGACAAGAAACGCCGCATGTGGCTGGTCACCGTACAGGAAGACCGTGAGATGGATTTGAAGGCGCTACGCCAGCGCATTGGGGCGCAGGGCAACCTTTCCTTCGGGAACGCCGATCTGTTGATGGACCATCTGGGAGTCATCCCGGGGGCGGTGACGCCCTTTGCGGTCATCAACGACCGGGCCGGCAATGTGACGATGGTGCTGGACAAGGCCCTGCTGGAAATCGACCCGGTCAACGCGCACCCGCTGCGCAACGACCGGACCACGGCAATCGCGCCGGGCGACCTGGTTCGTTTCCTTGAGGCGGAGGGTCACGCGCCGATGGTGCTGGATTTCGATGCAGAATAGATCGGGCGTGGGCTTGCCTTCGCCGGAGTCAGCAGCCATTTAAGTCCCTGACGGCCCGATAACCCGGCTATGGCCGGGGTCAATTTGAATAGGGTAACGAAAAATAGAGGTCCGGAAGGAAATTATGGAACAGCTTATAGGCCAGCCGGAAAGCGCCGCCCCCGTCATTGCCGACGCCACCGACGCGACCTTCGTCGCCGAGGTTATCGAGGCGAGCAACGAGGTTCCCGTCATCGTCGATTTCTGGGCACCCTGGTGCGGCCCCTGCCGCCAGCTGACGCCGACGCTTGAGAAAGCGGTCAAGGCGATGGCCGGCAAGGTAAAGCTGGTGAAGGTCAATATCGACGAGAACCCGGCCGTGGCCCAGCAGCTTCAGGTCCAGTCGATCCCGACCGTCTACGGCTTCGTAAATGGCCGCGGCGTCGACGGTTTCATGGGCGCGCAGCCCGAGTCCCAGGTCAAGGCCTTCATCGAACGGCTGATCCAGGCGGGTGGCGGAGAGGCCGGCCCTTCGCCGGTCGAACAGGCGCTGGAACAGGCCGATGCGGCGTTGGCCCATGGCGATGGCGCTACCGCCCAGGCGATATACCAGCAGATTCTCCAGCACGACCCGGAAGAAATCCGCGCCACGGCGGGCCTGGCCAGTTGCCTTCTGAAGGAAGGCCGCCTGGATGAGGCCCGCGCGACGTTGGACAGCATACCCGTGAACAAGGCGAATGATGCGGCGGTTGCCGCCGTCCGATCAGCCATCGACCTGGCCGCCAGCACTGCGGAGCTTGGCGACCTGGGCGAGCTTAAGGCCAGGGTAGAAGCGAATCCGGCGGACCATCAGGCGCGCCTGGATCTTGCCCTGGCGCTTTACGCCGGGGGCGATGCAGCCGCGGCAATCGGCGAGCTGCTGGAAATCATCCGCCGTGACCGGACCTGGAACGATGAAGAAGCCCGCAAGCAGCTGATCAAAATCTTCGATGCGCTTGGCGCGGCGGACCCGCTGGTGGTCGAATCGCGCCGCAAGCTGTCCTCGATATTGTTCTCATGAGTGTATTCGGCCCGCATTTCGAAGACCTGCCGGCGGAGATTCCCGTTTTCCCGCTGCCGAAGGTTCTTCTGTTGCCCGGCGGGTCGTTGCCACTGAATATTTTCGAGCCGCGCTATCTGGCCATGGTGGAGGCCGCACTGGCCGATTCCCGCATGATCGGAATGATTCAGCCCCTGTCCGGTGAAGATATGTCCGGCGATCCGCGGCTCTATGTTACGGGCTGCGCCGGGCGGATCAGCCGGTTCGAGGAAACCCCGGACGGGCGGTATCTCATATCGCTCAGGGGAGTCTGCCGCTTCAATGTCGCGGAAGAGATTGGGCCGCTTGACGGCTATCGCCGGGTACGCGCCGACTGGTCGCCCTACGAAAGCGACATGCAGGACAAAAACGGCCGGTGCCTTGACCGCAACCGGCTATTCCCCGCCCTGCGGCGCTATTTCAAGATTCATGGAATCGAGGCGGACTGGGAGACGCTGAGTGAGGTAGCGGACAGCCGTCTGGTTACCTGCCTGGCAATGATCTGCCCCTTCGACGGCCCGGAGAAACAGGCCTTGCTCGAGGCGCCGGATGCCGATGCCCGTGCGGAAACCCTGACCACCCTGATTGAAATGGGCGCGGGCCGGCATGATTGCAGCCCGGTGCGCCAATAGCAGGAGTATGCAATGACCGAAGCCCGGCCAACCGTCGATCCGAAATTGCTGGAAATGCTGGTCTGCCCCCTGACCAAGGCGCCGTTGCGCTACGATGCGGCCAGAAGCGAGCTCATCAGCGACCAGGCCCATCTGGCCTACCCGATCCGGGATGGCGTTCCGATTATGCTGGTCGACGAGGCCCGCAGTCTTGACGAGGAAAAAAGCAGGAAATGACTACGACTGACAACGAATTCAGCGTCGCGCACTGGCCGACGGAAATCCGCCTCAAGAAGGAAGAGAAGATCCTCGAGGTCGATTTCGACGATGGCAGCTCCTTCAGCCTGCCGGCGGAACTGCTGCGCGTGGAAAGCCCCTCGGCCGAGGTGCAGGGCCACAGCCCCAACCAGAAACAGACGATTTCCGGCCGCCGCCATGTCGGCATCATGGAGTTGGAACCGGTCGGCAATTACGCGATCCGGATCAAGTTCGACGATCTGCACGATACCGGCATCTTCAGCTGGGACTATCTTTACCAGCTGGGCAAGAACAAGGACGAGGCCTGGGCCGGATATTTGAAGGCCCTGGAGGAAAAGGGCCTGAGCCGGGATCCGAACTGACGGCCTACAGGGCGTCGCCCCGGACCAGCCGGGGCAGATCGCCGACCGCGCCCATTGCGTGGCGCATCAGGAACTTCTTCAGCGGCGGCAGCCGGTCGACGGCGGCGAGACCCAGGTCTCGGGCCAGTCTTACCGGCGGGATGTCGTTGGAGAACAACCGGTTGAGCGTGTCCGTAACCCCGGCCAGCAGGACCGTGTCAAAGCGCCGCCAGCGTTCGTAGCGGGCCAGCATGTCGGCCCCGCCGATATCGAGACCCAGACGCCGCGCATCCATGATCGCCTCGGCCAGGGCGGCAACGTCGCGCAGCCCCAGATTCAACCCCTGCCCGGCGATCGGGTGGATACCGTGGGCGGCATCGCCGATCAGCGTCAGGCGCCGGTCGGTATAGCGCTCGGCATGCTGCAGGCTGAGCGGATAGGCGAAGCGTGGGCCGGTCAATTCGATCTCGCCGAGCCAGTCGCCGAACCGCCGGTGTAGTTCGGCCAGAAAGGCATCGTCGTCCAGCGCCATGAAACCGGGTGCCAGTTCGCTGCGCTCTGTCCAGACGATATTCATCCGGCGGTCGGTCATCGGCAGCATCGCGAACGGCCCGGAGGGCAGGAAATATTCCACCGCGACGCCGTTATGTTCGTATTCATGGGCGACCGTGCAGACGATCGCCGTCTGGCCGTATGGTGTGTTCGATACGCTGATGCCGGCTGATTCTCGCGTCGGCGACTGCCGGCCCTCGGCGCCCACCGCCAGACGCGCCCGGATGGTCGTTCCATCTTCCAGCCTGGCCTGGACGGCACTGGCCGAGCGCTCCAGCGACGCCACCCTTGCCGGCGACAGCAATTGCAGCGCCGGCAGGGTCTTTGCCTGTTCGAACAGGCCGCGGCGCGTGGCGCGGTTTTCGATCATATAGCCGAAT
>JBFFGY010000290.1:0-3908 GCA_041557215.1 Alphaproteobacteria bacterium | reverse complement strand
CTATGTCTTTTCGGTGGTTGCGACCAACCTGTTTGGCGAGGCGTTTCCCGACTGGTTCGGAACGGTTGGCGCCTCCGCTTACACGCTTTTCCAGATCATGACGTTGGAAAGCTGGTCGATGGGAATCGTGCGGCCGGTAATGGAAGTATATCCCTTTGCCTGGGGCTTCTTTCTGCCGTTCATCCTGGTGACCACCTTTACCGTGCTGAACCTGTTCATCGGCATCGTGGTCGACGCGATGCAGTCGCAGCATCAGTCCGAACGCGAGGAAGAACTGGCCGCCCACGCACTGGAAATAGAACAGGGACACGGCGAACGGGTCGAAATACTGACGGAGATCAGGCTGCTGCAAAAGGAAATCGCAGAATTGAAGGCCGGGCTGGAAGGCGTGCCAAGCAGTTGAGGTTCTTGGCCGGGGTTACCGGTGGCGCCAAGGATGAGTATCCGCATCCTGCTTTCCTCCCTGCCATCAGCAGCAATAGATAATATCCTGTCTTTGGTTGCCTCAGTTGTCCGCGATTTGGCCAGGCTCGGATTATCCTTCGATAAAAAGGGGTGGCCCGGGCGGGGCGAAGGCCATATACATTTGCCCCGGTATGCGCTCTGCGTTTCAGACAGTCCGCATAACCGGATGAGAGATTTTTTGTCGAAGATCAGAAGGAAAAGAGGGTCATATGCGTTATGAGGCGCCCGAATCGCTCGAAGCCGTGGTCGCGTTGCTGGCGAATGCCGGTGGCGTTGCGCGGGTTCTGGCCGGCGGCACCGATCTGCTGGTGCAAATGAAGGGTGACGTAATCGCGCCCGATCTCGTCGTCGATATCAAGAAGATCGGTGAAATGCGCAGCATAACCGCCGAAGACGGTGGCTTCCGGGTCGGCGCGGCGGTTACGGGTGCGGAACTGGGCGAGCATGAAGCGGTAAAGGCCGCCTGGCCGGGTGTCGTGGAGGCCGTCGAACTGATCGGCTCGACCCAGGTGCAGGGTCGGGCGACGCCGGGCGGGAACCTGTGCAACGGTTCACCGGCGGCCGACAGCGTGCCCGCCATGATCGCCGCGGGCGCGACGGTCGATATCGTCGGTCCGAACGGCCGGCGCACGGTCCCGGTCGAGGAAGTCCCCACCGGCCCGGGTCAGACCAGCCTGGCGCCCGGCGAGATTGCTGTTTCCTTCTTCCTGCCGGCCCGGCCGGCGCGCTCGGGCGACGCCTATCTGCGCATGATCCCGCGCACCGAGATGGATATCGCGGTGGTCGGCGTCGGCGTCAGCCTGACGTTGGACGAAGGCGGCATCTGCACGGCGGCCCGCGTGGCGCTGGGCGCGGTGGCGCCGACGGCGCTGCTGGTGCCGGGAGTGGCGGAAGCGCTGATTGGCACGCCGGTCGACGAGGCCGCGCTCGACAAGCTGGCCGCCGCGGCCAGCGCCGCCTGCCGTCCCATCGATGACAAGCGCGGCACCAGGGAATACAGGATCAAGGTCGCCGGCGTGATGGCGCGGCGCGCGGCCCGGATAGCGTTGGAGAGGGCAGGAAAATAGTCATGGCGAAACTGCATGTAACGACGGAAATCAACGGCGACCCGATCGAGTTCCTTTGCGAGCCGGAACAGACTCTGCTGGAGGTTCTGCGCGACGAGCTTCAGTATACGGGAACCAAGGAAGGCTGCGGCACGGGCGACTGCGGCGCCTGCAGCGTCACGGTTGACGGGCGGCTGGTCTGCTCCTGCCTGATGCTGGGCGCCGAGGCCGAAGGCAAGAAGATCGAGACCATCGAGGGCATGGCAAATGGCGAGGAACTGCACCCGCTGCAGCAGAAATTCCTCGACCATGCGGCGCTGCAGTGCGGTTACTGCACCCCCGGTTTCCTGGTCGCCGCCAAGGCGCTGCTGGAAAAGAATCCCGACCCCACCGAAACGGAGGTCCGCTTCTGGCTGGCAGGCAATCTCTGCCGCTGTACCGGTTACGACAAGATCGTCCGCGCCGTCATGGATGCCGCGGCAGAAATGAGGGGGAACTGACCATGAGCATGACCGAGGATACGGCCGCCAAGACGGACGGATACAAATATATCGGCACTCGGGCCCCACGGCCCGACGGGTTCGACAAGGTTACCGGCCGCGCCCGTTTCGGCGCCGACTACACCATGCCCGGCATGCTGCATGGCCTGGTCCTACGCAGCCCGCATGCCCATGCGGTGCTCAAGTCGATCGACGTATCGAAGGCCTTGGCGCTGCCCGGGGTCAAGGCGGTGATCACGCGCGACAATTTCGCCGACCAGGAATCGGAAGTCGTTCCGGCCGGCGAAATGCAGGTGAATTACCGCGATGTGGTACGCAACATGCTGGCGCGCGAAAAGGTCTTTTATGACGGCCATCCGGTGGCTGCCGTCGCCGCGACCAGCCTGTCCATCGCCAGCAAGGCGCTGAAGCTGATCGAGGTGGAATACGAAGTTTTGCCGCATGTCATCGACCCCTACGATGCGGCGCAGCCCGACGCGCCGGTGCTGCATGATTTCATCTTTACCGAGGGTGTCGAGCCGAAGCCTTCCAAGCCGTCCAATATCGCCAAGCGCGTCAAGGTGGCGAGCGGCGATGTCGAGGCCGGTTTCAAGAAGGCCGACGTCATTGTCGAGAAAACCTACGACACCAAGCCGGTGCATCAGGGCTATATCGAGCCCCAGGCCTGCCTGGCCAATTACACCAAGGACGGCCAGGGCGAGATCTGGACGACCACCCAGGGCCACTTCCTGAAGCGGGCCTTCACCGCGCGCCTTTGCGGCCTCGATATCTCGCGGCTGAAGGTGACGCCGACCGAGATCGGTGGCGGCTTCGGCGGCAAGAATAACGTCTATCTGGAGCCGCTGGCGCTGGAACTGTCGCGCCAGAGTGGCCGCCCCGTCCGCATGATCATGAGCCGCGGCGAGGTGATCCGCGCCACCGGCCCGACCTCAGGCGGGCATATGCGAGTCAAGATCGGCGCGACGAAGGACGGCAAAATCACGGCGGCCGAGGCCGAGCATTATTTCCAGGCCGGCGCCTTCCCGGGCTCGCCGATCAACCAGGCCTCCATGACCTCGTTCGCCTGTTACGACCTCGAGAATGTAAACGTGATCGGCTATGACGTGGTCAGCAACCGGCCCAAGGTGGCGGCCTACCGCGCGCCCGGCGCCCAGGTGGCGGCCTTCTCGGTGGAAAGCACCATCGATGCTGTGGCGCGCGAGATCGGCATGGATCCGATCGAATTCCGCCTGAAGAACGCGGCCAAGGAGGGAACCAAGACCGCCTACGGCGTGACCTTCGGCCCGGTGGGGCTGGTGGAATGCCTGGAGGCGCTGAGGAACCATCCCAACTACAAGGCGAAACTGGGCCCCAATCAGGGACGCGGTATATCCTGCGGTTTCTGGTTCAATATCGGCGCCGACAGTTGCGCGACCATGAACGTCAACGAGGACGGCTCGATCGCGCTGATGGTCGGCACGCCGGATATCGGCGGGTCGCGCGCTTCGATGGCGCTGATGGCGGCCGAGGCGCTGGGCGTCAACCCGGACACCATCAAGCCGACGGTCGGCGATACCAGTTCGCTGGGCTTCAACTTCCTGACCGCGGGGAGCCGCACGACTTTTGCCGTCGGCAAGGCTGCGGTCGAGGCTTCGCGCAAGGTGGTGGAGGAGTTGAAGAGTCGCGCCGCCCAGACCTGGGGAATCCCGGTCGAGGCGGTCGAGTGGGAGGACGGCTACGCCCGGCCGGCCGGCCCCAATGCCGGCGATTTTGAGCCGCTGTCGATCGCCGAAATCGCGAAGAACGTGGGAGATCTCACCGTCTTCCAGCGTACGCCCAACTATTGCAAGCCCCTGTACAACGGAAAGATCACGCCAGAAGAGCAAGCGGAGACCGGTGTGACCGAAGATTACATCCG
>JBFFGY010000289.1:0-3909 GCA_041557215.1 Alphaproteobacteria bacterium | reverse complement strand
GGCCGAAGACCGCAGCACCGACCCCTGGCCGATATAGATATTGCAGGGCACCTTGATCGTATTCGGCGCGCTGTAGCGTTCCGACGGATCGGCGGCGTTGAAGCAAAGGAAATCGACCGCCTGCTGCCCTTCCAGGTCGATCAGCCGCAGGACATCACCTTCGTCGATACGCCTGCTCCAGGAGCCGCGAGCCAGCACGACGGTATCTTCGATTATCCGGCCTTCAGGCAGCGCCACGGGCATGCAAGCCTCACTTCAATTTAACAGAGCTTCCGCATATTCGCATGGCAACAAATTCCACGCGAGTCCCACTGGCGGCTGTTTCTGATATGCTTGCAGGATGCCCCCAGGTAATCGGAAGGAGCATGTCATGCCAAAACACCTCCCTGTCACCGGTGGTTGCCTGTGTGGCGCCATACGCTAAGAAGCCGCCGAACCGCCGGTCAACGTTGGATACTACCATTGCCGCATGTGCCAACAGGGTTGTGGTGGACCCTATTTTCTCGGCGCATTCCTCAAGAAGGCATCGTTCCGGTACACGCGCGGCACCCCGAAATATTACCGGTCGTCCGCCTGGGCCGAACGCGGCTTCTGCCCCGACTGCGGAACACCGTTGCTGATGCGCGACCTGACCGATACGCACGCCATTTATGTTGGAACCCTCGACCATCCCGAAGACTGGCCGCCGACCTTGGGGCATTCGGGCATAGAGAGCCGCATCCCGTGGGACCTTATCCACGACGATCTGCCGCAATGGCGTACCGACGACGATAGGGAATTCGTAGCGACCCGAAATGAACTGGAAAAACTGACCCGTTTGCTCGAAGCGGGAAATATCTCGCAGGACGAGTTTCACCGTCGCCGAGATGCCATGTTCGGGGGCGAAAAATAGTCGTCAACCCGGACTGGGACTGCCCCCGTGACTCGTTGCGCCCGCCATGTTAGCTTGCGCCGGATATCGAGGCCTTAGCCATGATTCTGTCGGCCGCTCTTCGGAAGTCGCCAGTTACGCGGGGCGATCTTCTTTCGAAGAGACGACAGATGAGCGAAGCAAAGGCGGGCGATACTGTCCGCATCCACTATACCGGCACCCTGAACAATGGCAGCGAGTTCGACAGTTCGGCCGGGCGCGACCCCCTCGAATTTACCGTCGGCGGTGGCCAGATCATCCCGGGCCTGGACCGCGAGATCGTCGGCATGAAGGTGGGCGACCGCAAGACCGTTAACGTGCCCTGCGACGAGGCCTATGGCCAGCACAACCCGGAAGCCACGCAGGAAGTCCCCCGCGCCAGCCTGCCAGCCGAAATCGAGCCGGAGGTCGGCAAGCGGCTGCAGGCCGTGACCCAGGATGGCCGCCAGATTACCGTCGTTATCGCCGTGGTGACCGACGATACGGTGACCATGGATGCCAACCATCCGCTGGCCGGCCAGGACCTGATCTTCGACGTGGAGCTGGTGGAGATCGTCTGATCTCCACGCCCTCTCGCCGAAGGGCTTACTGACATTCCAATTGTGGTTCCCCGTACGCCTGCGAGGCGCTACGGTTGATCCGTTGTGTCTAGAGGAATCCCGGGAGGAAGCGATATGACCGACAAGGTTGCCCTGATCACAGGTGGCGGGCGCGGCATGGGCGCCGCGATCGCGCGCGAAATGGCGTCCTGCGGCTATAAGGTGGCGCTGATGTCGCCCGGCGAGTCCTGCGAGAAGCTGGCGGCGGAGTTGGGCGGCGTGGCGCGCCGTGGCCGGGCCGAGAACGCGGAGGACATCAAGGGCATCTTCGACCTGACCATGGAGAGCTTTGGCCGGGTCGACGCGGTGGTAAACCATACCGGCGGCCCGCCGAAGGGCGATCTATTGGAAATCGAGGACGAGAAGTGGGCGTTCGGCGCCGATCTCGTGGTCCTCAGTGTGGTGCGCATGGCACGGCTGGTGACCCCGGTGATGGAACGCCAGGGCGGCGGCGCCATCCTGAACATCACCACCTTCTCGTCTTTCGAGCCCGACCTGGCCTTCCCGGTTTCCAGCGTCTACCGGGCCGGTGTCGGCGCCTTCACCAAGCTCTATGCCGACCGTTATGCCGCCGCCGGCATCCGCATGAACGCGCTATTGCCGGGTTTCATCGACAGCCTGAACCACAAACCCGAAACGGCAGACAGGGTGCCGATGAAACGCATTGGCAAGGTAGAGGAGATTGCAAAGACCGCAGCCTTCCTTCTGTCCGACGATGCCGGCTACATCACCGGCCAGAACATCCGGGTTGATGGCGGCATCACGCGGCATGTGTAGAAGACCGACGACAGATTGCTTTCCAAACCAGAGCCTTATTGGCATTATAGCGGTTACATGGGGCAACGAACCCCGGCGGGGATGCGTTTCTTAGGCAACAAGAGACGGTAATTGTGGTGGAAAGGCGATTAGCGGCAATTCTGGCTGCGGATGTGGTCGGCTACTCGGCACAAATGGGTGCCTCGGAGACCGCCACTATTGCCCGGTTAGCGAAACTGAAGGAGCTTCTCGAAGCTAGGGTGGAAGAGAAGTCCGGCCGGATTTTTTCTCGTGCCGGCGATGGTTTCCTGGCTGAATTTTTCAGCCCCGTATCGGCCGTACGGGCCGGCTTCGACATTCAGCGCGACCTTGCCGGGCTACGGCGTGACGACCCGGCAGCACTGCAGCTTCGTATCGGCATCCATCTTGCCGACGTGGTAGTTGAGAAGGACGACCTGTTGGGTGACGGCGTCAATATTGCCGCCAGGATCGAGGCCGAAGCCGAACCCGGCAGCGTGACGATCAGCCAATCCGTCTTCGATCAGGTCAAGCGAACGGCCCAGCTGACATTCGAACATCGCGGCGAGGCGACTCTTAAAAACATTTCAGACCCGATATCGCTGTATCGCGTCGTCGATGAAATATCGAACCACAGCTATATAACCGGCACCCTGGCGCCGCCGGACAAGGCAGCCAGCGCCGAGATTGCGGCGATCGGGCACAATTCCATTGCCGTCCTGCCCTTCGCCAATATGAGCGGCGACCCCGAACAGGAATATTTCGCCGATGGATTTTCGGAAGACCTGATCACCGACCTGGCCCGCTTCCGCGACCTTTTCGTGGTCTCGCGCAATGCCAGCTTCGCCTATCGCGGCCGAAATGTGGACTTGCGCCAGGTCGGACGCGAGTTGGGGGTTGCCCATGTGCTGGAGGGCAGCGTCCGCAAGATGGGTAACCGGGTGCGCATAACCAGCCAGCTGATTGCCACGGCCGATGGAGAACATGTGTGGGCCGACCGGGCGGACTGTACGCTGGACGAACTTTTCGACACACAGGATCAGCTTGCGGCATCAATCGTCTCTACGGTGGTAGGACGCATGGAACTGACGGCCGCGGCATCGGCGCGGCGCAAGAAGCCGGCGGACATGGCCGCCTATGACTGCCTGATGCGGGGACTGGAATTTCACCGTCTGGGCGGCGTCACCCGCGAATATGCCGAGCAAGCCGTTTCCTGGCTCGACCGCGCCATCGAACTGGACGCTGGCTATGGCCGCGCCCATGCCTGGCGCGCCTGTGCCGTTGCCACGGTAGCCGAATGGACGCACGACCCGAACTGGTGGACCGATTGCGCTGAGGCCGGCCGGCGCGGCATCGACCTGGACGACAATGAAGCGGAATGCCATCGCATCATGGGGTCGCTGTCGATGTATAGCGGAGAATATGATCGGGCCCAGTATCACTTTCAGCGTGCGCTGTCCCTGAACCCCAACCACGCCTATATCGTCGGCCGTACCGGCGAGCTTTACAATTTTCTCGGCGATGGCGAAAAGGCGCTGGAAATGCAGAAACAGGCACAACAGCTGGATCCATTCCTCCCCGAATATTGCCGGGAACTGGAGGCCGTGGCCTATTACGTGCTGGGCC
>JBFFGY010000288.1:0-3926 GCA_041557215.1 Alphaproteobacteria bacterium | reverse complement strand
GGCGATCGATTCCTTCGCCGGCGTCGGATACTTCTTTCATCTGGCCGACCTGCAGCCCGGCGAGACTGTGGTCGACCTGGGCAGCGGTTCCGGCACGGATACCTTTGTCGCAGCTCTGAAGGTTGGCGAGGCAGGGCGGGTAATAGGCATCGACATGACCGATGCCCAACTTGAGAAAGCCGCTGACCTGCGCGACAGGGAAGGCTTTTCGGCGGTCGAATACCGCAAGAGCTATATCGAATCCTTGCCGCTGGAAGACGGCAGCGTCGATGCAGTGATCAGCAACGGCGTGATCAATTTGTCGGCAGACAAGCCCGCTGTCTTTCGAGAGGCGGCAAGGGTGCTGAGGCCCGGCGGCCGGCTGGCAATTGCCGATATCGTGACGGAAAACCTGCTGCCGGAGACGGTGTCCTGCAATGCCGATCTATGGGCTGCCTGCATCGGCGGCGCCATGCAGGTCGACGATTATTGTGCAGCGATCGAGGCGGCGGAGTTGAAAGTCGCCGCCATGCAACACAACGACGAGTACGGCTTCATTTCCGACAGCGCCATGGGCGCGACCGAGAAATGGGGCGTGCGAAGCATATCGCTATTGGCGGTGAAAGAGCGTTGACCGGCAGGGGGAGAGAGGGTGGCCGGACCGCCGTTGCCCACGGCGGTCCGGATACGTGCTAGAATGGGCCAGGCAGCAAGAGCGATACCGATGGCGGGTAACAGCAACCATGCCGGTTTCGAGGAGATCGTCACCGCGGAGATGGGCAGTCTCTACGGCACGGCACTACGCCTGACCCGCAACCCGTCCGAAGCCGAGGACCTTGTCGCGGAGACCATCGCCAAGGCATGGGGTGCGCGGGACAGCCTGACGGATAGGGCAAAGGCGCGTCCATGGTTGTTTCGCATCATGACCAACCATTACATCAGCGACTACCGCAAGCGCCGCGCCGCGCCGGAAATCGAGGCGCAGATATGCGGTGACGACGGCGAGGAGGATTTTTCGCTGTTCGAGCGGCTGCACCAGCCTTTCCTGCTGTGGTGGGGCAATCCGGAACAGGAATTCGTCAACAAGCTGCTGCGGGAGGATATCTCGGCGGCGATCGAGGCCCTGTCCGACGAGTTCCGCCTGGTGGTGATGCTGGTGGATGTTGAGGGGTTTTCCTATCAGGACGCGGCCGACACGCTGGACATTCCGGTGGGCACGGTGCGTTCGCGGCTGAAACGCGCGCGCGGATGCCTGCAGAAGGCGCTCTGGCGGCAGGCGAGTGAAATGGGCGTCCGCCCCCAGACGAAGGAGGTGATTACGGAGCAATGACCGATACGAAGAGAACCGACGACATCCGCGAGATCGACTGCGACGAAGTTATGCGCCAGCTTTTCGACTTCCTGGACGGGGAAGTGGACGAGACGGCGGAGCATGAGATCCATCACCATATCGACGAATGCCGCAGCTGCTTCTCGCGCGTCGAGTTCGAGCGGGTGCTGAAAGAGCGAATCCGCGCCAGCAAAGACGAGGACCTGCCGGAATCCTTGCAGAATCGCGTCGCCGATTTGATGAAAAACATGGGTTTTGGTAATATTGAGGCACCCGGCAAGGACAAGTCCTAACAACTGGACAGCCGCTGCCGGGCCGGAGTTGAACGGGGAAAAAGAGATGGTAGCGATCTTATCGGACAAGCGCGAATTCATCATTCGCGCGGTCAAGGATATGTATACGGACGTGGCCACCCACCCGGAAAAGGAATTTCATTTCCCGACCGGCCGGCCCGCCTGCGAGTTCGTCGGCTATCCGGCGGCGGAACTGGACGCGATTCCGGCCACAGCGGTGGAATCCTTCGCCGGCGTGGGTTATCCCCACGAGAGCGGTTTCATCGGCGAGGGCGATGTCGTACTGGATATCGGGTCGGGTTCCGGCACGGATGCGCTGATCGCCGCCCTGAAAGTGGGGCCGAAAGGCAAGGTATACGGCCTCGACATGACCGAGGCGATGCTGGCCAAACTGCGCGCCAATATCGCGGCGGCCGGCGCTACCAATGTCGTGCCGCTGGAAGGCAATGCGGAGGATATCCCCCTGCCCGACGCCTGCGTCGACGTGGTGACCAGCAACGGCGTGCTGAACCTGGTGCCCGACAAGGCGAAGGCCTTCGCCGAAATCGCCCGGGTGCTGAAATCCGGTGGCCGCGTGCAAATCGCCGACATCGTGGTGGGCAGCCCGATCTCCGACGAATGCCGCAGCAACCCCCAACTCTGGGCGGAATGCGTCGTCGGCGCCTCCCTGCAGGAGCAATATCTGGCGCTTTTCGAGAAGGCCGGACTGACGGATATAACGCTGCTGCGCCGCTTCGACTATTTCGCCGGCAGTAGCAGCCAAGCCACGCGCAAGGTCGCCGGCAGCTTCAACGCCGCAGCGATCGAAATCACCATGCGCAAGCCCTGATCGGGGCCGTTCTCGCATCTTCTTGAGCTGCGGTATCGCCCCCGCATAGAATGCCACCGGTTCAACGAGGGGATTTCGATTCGATGCGGAAGATCGCCTTTATCGGCTTCGGCGAGGCTGCCACAGCGATTTCGAGCGGCTGGAACAGGGACGCCACAAGTCTCATCGCGGCATACGATATAAAGACCGACAGCCCGGATCCCAACGTGGCCGCTGCTAAGCGGGAGGATTACCGGGCAAACGGGATCGACGGCCGCGACGATCTGCAATCCGCGCTAGACAGTGCGTCTCTGATCTTCAGCACGGTCACCGCGGACCAGGCGCTGGTGGCGGCGCGCAGTGCCGCCGAATGCCTGCCTTCGGGTGCGCTCTATTTCGACATGAATTCCTGCTCCCCCGGCACCAAGCGCCAGGCCGCCGAGCGCATCGCGGCGGCGGGCGGGCGTTATGTGGATGTCGCGGTGATGGCCCCGGTCTATCCCGAACGCCACAGGGTGCCGCTTCTGGTCAGCGGACCGCATGCAAACGACGGCATCGCCGCCCTGGAGTCACTGTCCATGAACCCCACCCTGACCGAGGGCCCCGTGGGCACATCCTCGACGATCAAGATGATCCGCAGCATCATGGTCAAGGGGATCGAGGCAGTGGTGGTGGAATGCGTGCTGTCGGCCGCACATGAAGGGATCGACGAGGCGGTTTTGGCCTCACTGGCCAAGACCTTCCCCGGCTTCGACTGGCCGGACCGGGCGGCCTATATGCTGGAACGCGTGATGGTGCATGGCCGCCGCCGGGCCGAGGAAATGCGCGAGGTCGCCAAGACCGTGGATGAGCTGGGCCTGGAAGGCCGCATGGCCCGCGCCAGCGCCGGCTGGCAGGAAATCGTCGGTAATCTTGAACTGAACCAGCTATCCGAAGCGGAAAAGGCTGATTACCGCCTGCTGGCCCGCAAGGTGCTGGACAGGCTCGGCTGACGCTCCTATTTCCCCTTCGCCTTCAGGATTTCGTCCAGCCGCGGATAGACGCGTCGGGCGTTGAGTTCGAAGACCTTGCGGCGGTCCGCCTCATCCAGCTGCAGGCTGTCGACATAGCGCTTGGTGTGGTCGAAATGATAGCCGGTTTCCGGGTCGATGCCCTTGACCGCGCCGAACATTTCGGACGCGAACAGGATGTTGTCGATATCGATGATCTTGAACAGCAGGTCTATGCCTGGCTGGTGATACACGCAGGTATCGAAATAGACATTCTTCATCACATGTTCGGTAAGCGGCGGCTTCTTCAGCATGTCGGCCAGGCCCCGATAGCGGCCCCAGTGATAGGGCACGGCCCCGCCGCCATGCGGGATGATCAGCTTCAGGTCGGGGAAATCCTTGAACAGGTCGCCCTGGATGAACTGCATGAAGGCGGTGGTATCCGCATTGATGTAATGGGCGCCGGTATGGTGGAAATTGTCGTTGCAGGAGCCGGAGACGTGGATCATCGCCGGCACCCGCAGTTC
>JBFFGY010000287.1:0-3934 GCA_041557215.1 Alphaproteobacteria bacterium | reverse complement strand
TACGACATCACGCAGCCGCGCCATCTCGGCGAAGGCCTTCTTCAGGGCGCCGTCCAGTTCGGCATTGCCGGCGTAAGCCATGTAGAAATCCTTACCCTGCCCGATCAATCCAACCTTTTGCAGGTTCGGACGGGCCAAAACGACCTTGATTTCAGCCTGTTCCCCAGCGGCCAACTTGTGACGGATTCGATATGTGTCATCGGTCAGCTCTACTTGCGCCTCGGTCGGCTTGACGATCTTCCAACCATCCATACGGGGATGTTCGATAAGGATTTCGCGCGCCTCGCGGGCCGGCGCCTTCAGGCGATAGGTGGTGTGCTGTTCCTGGTCGTAGGTCATTTCCAGCACGCCGCGCACGATGCGGCCCTTGGCGATCACCTGGGTAGACTTCACCTCGCGGTCGACCAATGCCTTCTGGTCCAGCGCGAAACTCACCAGCCGCCCGTCGCCGGCAGGCAGGGTCGAAAGCTGCGCGTCGCCCACATAGCCCGCACCCGTCGCACCGGTTTCGTACAGGGTCAGCACGCCCGGCGGCAGGCCGGTCTCGCCGTCGTTGGTCAGCCGAACCGAGGCCAGCGGATGGCGATCATGGGTCGCTGGCTGGTAGAGCGCGATACGCTCGGCCGGCACTTCGCGGTCGACCACGGGCACCAGCAGAGACTGGCCGGAGGTTACACTCACCGGATAGGGCACCCGGAAAGTCACCTGGGTCGCGGCCTCTTTCGACGCGGCGGCCAGGATGCGCGCCTGGCCCGGTGGTGGCGGCGGTGCCATTGCCATTTGCTTGGCCATCATCGGTTCCACCGACCTGGTCTTGGCCATCGACCGCGCAGGAAGCGGAATCGCGTCTCCTACCGCCATATTGCCGGCGGCTATGCTTGACGGCACCGGAGCCCGACCGCGCTGCTCCCGGCGAAACTCTTCGTCATATTCCGTTTCGGCCAGCGGCTTCATGTCGATGGCGCCGGTGTCGGGCGTGGGCAGCACGCGGCCCAGGACCTCTACCGGGATTTCCGGGCGAGATACGTAATAGGCGGAATAGAGCGCCTGGCGGAAGGTCACTGGATTGCCCGACACGATGGTCAGTTCCACTTCTTTCCAGTCCTGGCCGCTCATATTCTCCAGCACCGCCCAGCCCTGAAGGCGCGCCTTCCCGGCCGCGCCATCGGCCACGGTCATGCGATAGCTCGCCTTCCAAAGCGGGGCCGCCACCACATAGCCGACACGCACGGTACGCTTGCCTTGACCGCTGGAAACCACCTGCAGCGTGCGGCGGTCGCGGATGCGATGGGCGGAAACGGCAGCCAGCGCCCCGTCGATCTGGGCGCGCAGTTCCGGATCGGTGAAGATCACGGAATCGGCGTCCTCGAACAGGAAGGTCTGCATGCCCTCGGCGCTCATCACCGAAACCCGGTGCCGGGTGATAACGCTGCGCGTGTCCGGCTGCATGGCTTGCTCGGCGACCACGCGCACCAGTCGGCCTTCGATCTGGCGCGCACCGGTGGCCCGGATTTCGGCGCCGGACAGCGCATTCAGGAGAGCAACCGGCGAACTCAACGCCTCCGGTCCGAAGGGCAGATCGCGGAATATCTGCGTCAGCGGCTCGCGCCCCGGCAGGCGGATCGTACCGGCCACCCCCTTGTTGTCATAGACCACGATACTTTTCAGCACGTCGTCCACCTGGTCGAGCCGCACCGAAAGCGGCAATGTCACATTGCCGTCGACTTGCGCTTCATATTCGAAATAACCGACGCCTCCGGCCGACAGCATGACGCGCTTGAGTTCAAGTTCCTGCGACGCGGCCAGCGCCGGCAGGGAAAAAACGGCGACGGCCACTACAAACCCTGCCGCTCTGGGCTTCCATGAATTCAGCATCCTTGCGTTCCTCATTCCTTCGGGCTTCTACCCACAATAGCAGGCCCGGCAGTGAAATCCGTTAACGACCGGGCCCTGTACCTGTATGCCGGCGAGGCGCTTCCCCGATGCCACGATGCGACAAGAAATTTACCTAGGAGGCGCTGCAAGCATTCTTGCGTCTTCGATGGCGTGTACGGCAAGCGGTTCGCGCCGTCCGCGGATTGTTGCAACCTGACGGCATTCGCCTGTCAATTCGACGCCTGCAAGTTCCGCAACGATATCGGAGACTACAAGCTGGCACTGGAATTCCTTGGTAAGGCTTTCCAGGCGGCTCGCGATATTGACCGTGTCGCCGACGGCGGTGATCGACCTGGTCTCGCCATACCCCATTTCGCCAACGATGGCTGGCCCGGCATGAATGCCAATGCCAATACGCAGCGGCCCCAAGCCTTCCGCCTCCAGATCCCGGTTCAACCGTTCCATTGCATCGGCAATATTCGCGGCCGCGGCCAAGGCGCGGCGGCACGCATCTTCGACTGGCCTGGCCACACCGAACACGGCCATCACCCCGTCCCCGATGAATTTGTCGATTTTACCGTCAGTAGCTTCGATGGCGCCGCCCGCCGCGGCAAAATAGCGGTTTAGCAGGAACACGACGTCATACGGCAACTGCGCCTCGGTTAGCCGGGTGAAGTCGCGCAGGTCAGCAAACAACACGGCCACCTGCCGCTCGTGTCCCTGCCGGAATGGCACCTGCTGGCGAGCATCCCGCAGGGCGCCTCCGGGCGGCAACAACGGCGCAACTGAAACCCCCGCAACGGGACGCGTCTGGCAGGCCAGCCTCATATTCACAGGAGCCCCGATTCGTGCCAGTACGGCCTTCTCGGCTTCGCCCGGCTCGGGCAGTTCCTCCAATCCGTCCCAGATCCGGACCCGGCATGTCGAGCAACGACCCCTGCCACCGCAAACTGCGGCATGGGGAATGCCGGCGATACGGCTCGCCTCCAGAATCGTCGTCCCACGATGGACCGGGATACGCCGGTCACCGGGATAGCTGACGACGACTCCGTTGCGGTTGGCGAAAACCGAGCGGGTGCCACGTATCAAGATCGTTCCGCCCAAGAGGCCGAAATAAATCCACAGCATCCCATCGGTCAGGATGCCCAGCATATCCGCATTTTCGCCCTGCGCCGCGCTGGTACGTACGATAAGCATATCGACCCAACCGGCATCTTCCGCCAGCCCCAGGACCTCTCGCCCGCCCTGTACGAACCCGAGCAGAGCGAAAACAGGCACCAGTATGGCAGCGGTATAGAGGATCGGCAGCCAGCGCGGATAGAAGGGCCGAAAACGCAGCCAGAAATGCAGCCCCATGCAGCCATGCACCCACGCGATCAGCAGGACCAGGCCCTGTCGCAAGGCGAGTGCCGGCTTGGCAACCCAAAGAATATAGAGCACCAGGCTGTAGCCGTCCTGCGTGCCGGCAATCTCATGTGCCCCCCGCGTACCTACGACATGCGCCATCAGTAACGGCGGCATCAGCAGACCAAGACTTAGTTGGGTAGCCTCCCATACCGGCAGGCGCAGGCTTCGCCGCCGATAGACCGAGTAGAGAGCGAGGCCGAAATGGATGAGAATCGACCCATAGAGGAGCGCCGTTCCTGCGAGATTGCGCCAGGCAAGTCGAAAAAGACCGCTCCCCTGCTCCATCGCTTGCAGCGATACCAGGCCGAGGGCATGGTTGAGCAAATGGGTCAGAACATAGGCGAATAGTACCAGCCCGGTAGCCAGACGCAGCCGCGCGACAATACGGCTGAACCGGCTCTGCAACACCGGGGTCAATACCACCGCCATGCGAAGGCTATCTGTTCAAACGCCGACATTACCATAGGAAGGTTAATGCGTTTCTCGCGCACCCCATAGATCGTCGCACGGCCTGATGGATTTGCAGCGGCATCATGCGGGGCAAACCTTATCGCCTCACCATCCCCGGAAAATAGTCCCGCAGCTTCTGGACCTTGGGCGCCGAGAAGCAGGCGATATAGGGCTGTGCCGGGTTCTGGGCGGCGTAATCCTG
>JBFFGY010000286.1:0-3954 GCA_041557215.1 Alphaproteobacteria bacterium | reverse complement strand
GCGCCACCTGTTTTCTAACAAGCTGAGTCATAATTAACGAAAATGAACAGGGCGGGGACCGGCATGTCGTTTGACGACTATCGCGGCGCCAACCGTTGGAAGCGTTTTTCCGAATGGGATGAGCGCGCTCTCAGGCTCGATAATTTCGCGGTCGAGGATCCGGAAAACGGGTTCGCGGCCTTTCGCGGCGCGAAGGATCCGACGCCCAGTCTGACTGCCGAAAACGGGCACGTGACCTCGATGGACGGGGTGCCGGAGGCCGATTTCGACATGATCGACCTGTTCATCGCTCGTTACCATATCGACCCGGATGCGGCCCCCGCCGCTATGGCCATGCCGTCGGAACAGGTGGCGCGGATGCTGGTGGACATGAACGTGCCGCGCGCCGAGCTGGTGCGCCTGGCGCACGGCATGACGCCGGCCAAGCTGGCCGAGGTGGCGGCGCATCTGAACGCCATGGAGATCGCCTTTGCGTATTCCAAAATGCGCGCGCGGCGCACGCCGGGCAACCAGGGTCATGTCACCAACGCCAAGGACGATCCGCTGCAACTCGCGGCGGATGCGGCCACCGCCGTCGCCTTCGGCTTCGATGAGATCGAAACCACCATGCGGGTTTCGCGCAATGCCTGGTCGAACGCGCTGGCTTGCTGTGTCGGTGCGGCGGTGGGCCGGGCCGGGACGCTGTTCCAGTGCTCCAGCGAGGAGGCCGAGGAACTGCAGATCGGCATGGCGGGGTTCACCTCCTATGCCGAGACGGTGTCGGTCTACGGCACCGAGAAGGCCTTTATCGACGGCGACGACACGCCCTGGTCGAAGGCTTGGCTGGCCGCGGCCTATGCCTCGCGCGGCATCAAGATGCGCTGCACCTCGGGCGCGGCCTCGGAACTGCTGATGGGATTTCACGAGGCCAAGTCGCTGCTGTACCTCGAGGCGCGATGCCTCTGCCTGCAGCGCGCCATGGGGTCGCAGGGCACGCAGAACGGCGGGATAGACGGCGCGCCGCTGGCATCCACCGTGCCCGGCGGGGTACGCGAACTGATGGCGGAAAACCTGCTGGCGGTCTGGCTGGACCTGGAATGCGCCTCGGGCAACGACGCGCGCATGTCCGAATCCGAGGTTCGCATCGGCGCCAAGATATTGCCCTACCTGCTGGCCGGGTCGGATTTCATCTGTTCCGGCTTCGGGACCATCCTGAAATACGACAATTCCTTCAACCCTTCTCTGTTCAATGGCGAGGAGCTTGAGGAATATCTTGTGCTGCAGCGCGACTTTGAGGCCGATGGCGGCCTGACCCCGGTCGAGGAAACCCGGGTGCTGGAATTGCGGCGGCGCGCGGTGGAGGCGCTGTCGGCGGTCTTCGAGGAACTGGGCCTCGCCGCACCGGACGCCAGCATGAAGTCCAGTGTCGTCGCCGCCTCCGGCTCGGATGAGACCAAGAGCTACATGCCGCGCGACGTCGCCCCCATCAGCGAGGCGATCAAGGACCGGGAAATTACCGTCGTCGACGTGATCCGCGCCTTGCACAAGCGCGGTTTCACGGAAGAGGCGGAAAACTTGCTGTTCCTTGTGAAACTGCGGGTATCCGGCGATTACCTCCAGACCTCGGCGATCGTTCGCGAAGGCCGGGTCATCAGCGCCATAAACGACCCCAACGAATATTGCGGGCCGGGCAGCGGCTATCGGCTGAGCGCGCAGCGCCGGCAGGAAATTTCCAATATCCGCGACGTGCTGGACCGCGAAGAGGTGCTGCGCAGTGCGGCGGTTCACCGGCCGGCCGAAGCCGCGCGCATCGCCTATCGCGATGTGGGCCCGGCGCAAAAGGGAGGCAATCCGGCGGAGGTGGTCATCGGGATAAGTCCGGCCTTCGGCCTGCAATTGTACCAGACGCTCGCCGGCCACCCCCTGAGCCGCGTCCTGGCCGATATGATCGCCGGCATCGAGGAGGCCGGCGGCAAGGCCAGGATCGTTCGTTTCGGCCATACCGGGGACACCTCGTTCCTGGGGCTCAGCGCGGCGCATCTGGCGGGCTCGGGCGTGGGCATCGGTATCCAAGCCAAGGGCACGGCGGTGATCCATCAGAAAGGCCGGCTGCCGCATAATAACCTGGAGCTGATTTCCAATGCGCCGATCACCCGGCTGGAGCATTACCGCAAGCTAGGCGCAAACGCGGCGACCTATGCACGCGGCGACATGCCCGACCCGGTGGTGGTGCCGACCCGCGGCGAGGCGATGGGCGCGCGATATCATGCCAGGGTGGCGCTGATCTATGCCATCGAAACCGCCCTGACCAGCGAGGGCGCGGCGCCCCGGGATGTAACCGTCGAGTTCAAGGGGGATGCGCCATGAGCAAGGAAAGGCTGGGCGCCGGCGATTACCCGCTGGCCGAACGACGGCCGGAACTGGTTCGCGGCAATCGCGGCAAGGGACTGGATGAGCTGACGATGGAAGAGGTTCTATCCGGCGCGGTCGGGATGGAGGATCTGCGTATCACGCCCGACGCGCTGCTGCAGCAGGCCGAGATTGCCCGCGACGCCAATCGGGCGACTCTGGCAGGGAATTTCGAGCGCGCCTCGGAAATGGCTCTGCTGCCGCAAGATCTGGTCATGGAGATATACGAATTGCTGCGTCCGGGCCGTGCCCGCGACAAGGCCGCGCTGGACGCAGCGGCGGCACGGCTGCGCGACGAGTTCGGCGCCGGAAGGCTGGCGCAATTCGTCGAGGAGGCGGCGCTGGTCTATGAACGCCGCGGGCTCTTCGCCTTCAGATTCTGAAAGCTGTAATAAAGGGAGAGGAATATTGTCGAACTGGAAGACCGCCTATCGATCGATCTATTACCAGGGGGCGCAGGAGCCGGACGATCTGGACCTGAAGCCGTTGGAAACCGCGCTGCTGGTGATCGATATCCAGAACACCTACATGGAGCGCAAGCATCCGGCCGGCCTGTCGCCGGCGGAGAAGGCGCATTACGACGCCTGGACGCCGTTCCACGACCGGATGAACAATATCGTGATTCCGCGCACCATCGATCTGCTGACGCGGTTCCGGGCCAGGAATATCGAACGGCTGTTCGCGCGCATCGCATGCCATACCAAGGACGGCCGCGACCGATCGCTCAGCCAGAAGAAGCCGGGATTCAATTACCTGCTGTTGCCGAAGGACGAGGAACCGTCGCAGATGATCCCAGCACTGCAGGCGGTCGGCGACGAGATCGAGATCACCAAGACCACGGATTCCGCTCTGACCGGTACCAACCTGCGGCTGATCCTGCATAATATCGGCATCAGGAACATCGTGATCTGCGGCATCTTCACCGATCAATGCGTTTCCTCGACGGTGCGAAGCCTGGCCGACGAAAGCTTCAATGTCGTGGTGGTCGAGGATTGCTGTGCGGCGGGCTCGGACGAATTGCACCACAAGGAACTGGAGATCATCAACATGATCTACTGCCATGTGGTGTCGTCGGCCGAGTTGAGGGAAATGATGGAGTTGTAACGCTCCGCCATAGCAGTGGGCGGCAAATCCCATTTGCTGTCAAATGGGTCAAGTCTGATGTCAAGATAGATTGCCCATTTTGCGCCGACAAATGTTAATGTAAATAATTATCCCTATCGAGGGACCGCTCCGTGCGGCGGGTGAAATGGTCGGCCGGGGGGCTAACCGCATAAGAATATCAACGATGCAAAGCGTCACAATGAAATCCTACCTTGGGAGGTGGATATGCTGAAGACAAACAAGACACGTCGTAATTTCCTGCAACAGACGGGCGTCTGGGCGGCTGGGGCTGCGGCTGCCGGAAGCCTGGGCTTTCCGGGCTTCGCAAGTGCGGCGCGCGAGAAGGATCTGAATATTTATTGCTGGGAAGGCTATAATTCGGATGATGTGCTGGACCCGTTCCGGCGCGAATTCGGTGCGAACGTCAAGGCCGAGGGTCTGACTTCGGACCCGGACGCGGTC
>JBFFGY010000285.1:0-3963 GCA_041557215.1 Alphaproteobacteria bacterium | reverse complement strand
TGGCGGATAAGCCTCTCTGGCTTCGCACTGTTTTTCGAGCGTTTGTGGCGGGCGCTCTGGCCGGCCTGGACGCTCCTTGGCGCTTTTCTGGCCATTTCCTTGTTCGATCTGTTTTCCTGGCTGCCTGGATGGCTGCACGCACTGGCGCTGGCCATACTCATCGCCGCCCTGATCGCCATCCTGGCAGTAAATTTCCGTCGTCTGCATTATCCGGACTATGACGAGGCGCGGCGCCGCCTGGAGAAGGTGAACGCCCTGCCCCACCGTCCGCTTGAAGCGCTGGACGACCATGTAGCCGGCGGCGCGGAGGCGGACCCGGTCACCCGCGCCATATGGCGTCGACATCAGGCAAGGCTGCGCGAACAGGTGGCAAACCTGAATGTCGGCGGGCCGAAGCCCGGAATTCTGGCGCTGGACCGCTTTTCGCTTCGTGTGGCCGTGGCGCTGGCACTGATTCTGTCAATCGTCGACGCCGGCGAAAACTGGCAGGAGCGGCTGGCCCGCGCCGCCATGCCGTCCTTCGGGTCCGGTTCGGCCAGAAGCGCAACTCTCGACGCCTGGGTGTCGCCTCCCGATTATACCGGACAGCCGCCAATCTATCTGTCCGGCGCAGCCGGTAGCGGGCAGCGTGCACCTACCGGGCCGATCGAAGTACCCGAAGGCAGTATCCTGGTCGCCCAGGTAAGCAATGTTTCCGACACGCCACGCATTCTGGGGCCGGAGGGCCCGGCGAGGGAAGAGGGCTTCGAGGTAACCGCGGAAGACAGTTACCGGGCGCGCCACAGCCTCGACGTTAGCGGCCTCGTGACGATTGAGGCCGGCAGCCGCGAGCTGGGTGCCTGGCACGTGGTGGTCATTCCGGACGAAAAGCCGACCGTGGCGTTCCTCCAGCAACCGGGCCCAACGCCGCTGGCGGCGCTGCGGATCGACTACGAGGCGCATGACGATTACGGCCTGGCCGGCGTTACAGCAACGATCCGCCGGAAGGGCGCCTCGCCCACCGAGCAGGAAATCACCTTCGACCTGCCCCTGTCGGGGCTGAACATGAAAGATGCCGCCGGTACCGGCTATCAGGACCTGACACCCCACCCCTGGGCCGGACTGGAGGTGCAAATTCAGCTGACCGCTCGCGACGGGCGCGGTCAGCAGGGGATGAGCGGGGCAATCACCGTCACCTTGCCGGAACGGACCTTCAACCATCCGGTTGCCCGGGCGGTCATCGAGCAACGCAAGAAGCTGACCACAGAGCCTGAAGCTGCACGAGTGGAAGTCGGCGATGAGCTGCTTGGCATAGCCCGCGTTTCGGAAGCCTTTGGCAGCGATACGGTCGTGTTCATGGCCCTTATGGCGGCGGGCAAGAGGTTGAAGGGCAAAATGACCGTCGATTCGATCGAGTCGATCCAGAAACTTCTGTGGGACACAGCTCTTCGGATTGAGGACGGCAAACTGTCGCTGGCCGCCCGCGAGCTGCGTCGCTTGCAGCAAGAGCTTATGGAGGCCCTTGGCCGGGACGCCTCCGACGAAGAGCTGGAGCGGATCATGGACGAGCTGCAGGCCGCGCTGGAAGAGCTGCTGGACGCGCTGGCGAAAATGCAGCCGCAGGATCTGGAAAATATGCCCATGATGGACCCCAACACGATGGTGATGGACCGTCAGGCGCTGCAGAATTTGTTCGACCGGTTGCGTGAGCTGATGCGCAGCGGCGCCAAGGATGCCGCCCGACAGATGCTGTCGGAACTCCAGCAGATGATGGAGAACCTGCAGACGGGGCAGATGCAGCAGATCCCCAAGGAGTTCCGGGAGGGCATGGAACAGCTGGACCTGCTGCAGGAGTTGATGCAGGGCCAGCAGGAACTTCTTGATCGCACATACCGGGAAGCCAGGCGCCGGAGCGAGCAGGGACAGCAAGACCAGCAGCAAGGAAACATGAAGGCGGACAAGGCTCTTCAGGAGGCCCTTCGCAAGCAGCTTGGCGAGATCATGCGCCGGCTGGGCGAAATCACTGGCGAGATTCCGCGCCCCTTCGGCCGGGCCGAGGGCGCCATGCGGCGATCGAGCAAGGCGCTGGAAGGCAACCGCCCGGGCGCGGCGGTCCCGCCCGAAACGGAGGCGCTGGATCAATTGCGCGAAGGTGCTAGGGCAGCGACCGAGCAACTGATGAAGAAATTCGGCGGCTCAATGGCAACTGCGGGGCCGGGCATGCCTGGTGGCCCACAGCCGGGACAGCAGGATCCTTTCGGCCGGCAAACGCCGGGCAGCCAGGGTACCGCACAGGGGGATGTCGAGATCCCGGGCGAATCCGATATCGAGAAGTCCCGGCGCATCCTCGACGAGCTACGCCGCCGGGCCGGGGAACAACATCGCCCGCCGGTTGAACGCGATTATATCGACAGGCTATTGAAGCCCTATTGAGTCTCTAGATTTCCGGGCCGGACAGGCGGCTACTGAGCCTGCTGATCGGTATTTTTCGGTAACGGGCCGCCTACGATATGGCCGCCCTGCTGGTTGGACTCGGCTCCCGTCTGCGCCGGCTTGGCATCGACAGGCGCCACGTCGCCGGCAGGCTCTTCAGTGGTCGTACCGGCCTTTTTGGAGCCGGTGGGCGGCACCATTCCCATCTTCTGCGCAACGAGCAGAAGACCCGCCACGACAACGAATATCGCCAGGACTTTGATCCAGAATCCCGCTCCTCGCGGCTGTTTTTTGGCGCGCGCCGCAGCCAGCCTGGCCCGTTGCTCGCCGGTCAGTCCATCACCAACGTCCTCTTCCTCCGCGGGCTCCTGCCCGGAGACACCAGATTCCGGACTATCTTCGCCGTCGTCACGCGCGGTAAAGGATCGCTCTGGCCGGTCATCGGGAGCCGGCGCAGCAATATCCTCTCGCGATTCCGCTGCGAGATGTGCCAATGCGGCGTCTTCCATGGCGGCCGATTCCGGTTCGACTGGCCGATCCGGCATAGCGCGCCACACGTTGCCGCATTTGGAACAGCGGACCTTTTTGCCAGCGGGGCCAAGCCGGGCCGCATCAACCCTGAAGCTGGCCTCACATGACGGGCAGGAAATAATCATGCCGGATTATCCTTCGTTCGCACCGGGTTCTATTTGACCAACAAGGCATTACCATGATTTCGTCATATTGCGGTAAACAGATAATGCACTAATAACGGTATAAGTCGCTGTCGCGAATCGGGTCAAGGACCGTGCTTTACGCGGGCGGGGCTTCCATGCGATGTTTGCCCCTGATTCAGCGCCTGGCGCACACCGGTATAACGGCCAAATTTTGACTGCAGATCAAGAGTTTAACAATACAGTTCGGTTCGAAAATGTCGGCATGCGCTACGGCACCGGGCCAGAGGTTCTGCGTGAGGTCACCTTTACGCTCAACCCTGGTTCGTTCCATTTTCTGACCGGACGAAGCGGCGCGGGAAAATCTTCGCTGCTCAGGCTGATGTATCTTGCCCACCGTCCCAGCCGCGGGTTGGTCACCTTGTTCGACGAGGATATCGCCACCCTGCCGCGCCGCAGACTTCCCTTCCTCCGCCGCAGGATCGGGGTGGTCTTCCAAGAGTTCAGGCTGTTGAACCACCTTTCGTCATTCGACAATGTCGCGCTGCCTTTGCGCGTTGCCGGTATAAAGGAAAACATAATCCGGAAACATGTCGAAGAGTTGCTGACCTGGACCGGCCTTGGCGAACATATCGAAGCCAGGCCGCCGACCCTGTCGGGCGGCCAGCAGCAACGCGTCGCGATTGCCCGCGCCCTGATTACGAAACCGGATTTGCTGCTGGCGGACGAACCGACGGGCAATGTGGACGACGCCCTGGCCGTCCGGCTGCTTTACCTGTTCGAGGAACTGAACCGCATGGGCACGACAGTCGTGATCGCGACCCATAGCGAGGCCCTGGTCTCCCGGTTCAAGAAGCCGGTCCTGCATCTGGAGAACGGTGTGCTGTCACGGGCTGAC
>JBFFGY010000284.1:0-3968 GCA_041557215.1 Alphaproteobacteria bacterium | reverse complement strand
CGCCCTGCCTGCTGCTCGACCGAGCGGCGGTGGAGCGCAATTGCCGGCTGATGGCCGAGCGCATGACGAAACTTGGCGTGCGGCTGCGCCCCCATATGAAGACGGCGAAATCCGCCGAGGTGGCGCGGCTGGCCACGGCGGGGCATTTTGGCGGCGTCACCATATCGACGCTGAAGGAGGCGCATTATTTCGCCGAGCGCGGCTTCAAAGACATCCTTTATGCCGTTGGCTTCGTCCCTTCGAAGATAGGCGCTGCGGCTGCGATCCAGGAGATGGGCGCGCAGATCACGCTGATTACCGACAACATGACGGCGGCGGCCGAGACGGCAATCAGGGCGGCCAAGCTGGGCCGCAAATTCCCGATGATGATCGAGATCGACACCGGCGACGGACGCTGTGGGCTGGATCCCGTTTCCGACGCCGCGATGATCCTCGAACTTGGCCGCTTCATCGAGCTTTCCGCTGCGCTGGAACTGCGTGGCGTGCTGACCCATGCGGGACAGTCCTATCACGCGGCTTCGGTCGACGATATCAAGGCAATCGCCGAGCAGGAACGCGCGCGCATCGTGGCGGCAGCTGATCTGTTGCGCGGGGCGAACCTGCCCTGCCCGGTAGTTTCCGCCGGCTCCACCCCGACGGCCCGCTATGCGGAAAACCTGGAGGGCATCACCGAAATGCGCCCGGGCGTCTATGTTTTCGGCGATGTCGACCAGGCACTGATCGGCTCCTGCACATTCGATCATATCGCGGTCACGGTTCTGGCCAGCGTGATCAGCCACAACAAGCGAACGAATCGCATCATCGTGGATGCCGGCGGCCTGGCGCTATCCAAGGATATCGGGCCGGCGGAATTTGATCCGAACACCGGTTACGGAACAGTGGCCGGTGCAAATGGCCAACCCCGGGCGGACCGCCTGTACGTCGTTTCGGTTAGCCAGGAGCATGGCCAACTCGGCCTGCCAGGTGGCGGCGAGCCACCCTGGAAGGATTTCCCGGTCGGCACCAGGGTACGGATCTTCCCAAATCATGTCTGCATGACGGCAGCCGCGCATGACCGTTACCGGGTGATGGGCGAAAACGGCGAGATCGAGGGTGAATGGGATCGGGTAAATGGCTGGTAAAAACCGTATTTTGTTGCATCGCAACAATGCCATGAAAACCCATTAAAATAAGTAAATTTAAGCCATTCGGCTTTCCGAATACTGCATTGCAAAAATAGCAGTTCTCCTAGTCGGATGCCGGGATTATATGGTGGCCAGATTAAGGTTCCACCATTCAGCCCTGGCAAGGGAGAAATTTGATGTTTCTTGCTCGTATTAACAACGAATTCCGCCGTTGGCGCGACCAGCGCCGCACCTTCAACGAACTGTCGCGCCTGACCGCCCGTCAGCTTGAAGACATCGGCCTCGCCCCCTATCAGATCGAGGATGCGGCGCGCGGTAAGTTCCGCCGCTAGTCCGATAGTGCAAGACAGGCCGGCAAACCGCAAGCTTCAGGGCTTCGCGGCGCTGGCCTTTTCTGAATTCACGACCGTCCTGTCGATCAGGACATGGGCCCTGGACATTGTCTGCAGTTTCCCGAATCCCGACCAGATCTCGATAGCGCGGGTCACGGTTTCATCCAGCGGGGCGGGCGCATCGGCGGCGCCGAAAAACGCCTGGTTCATCGCCCCGTCGTAATAGGCGATGCCTTCGCGCATTTCCTTGACGACCTCGTCATCCCTCAACCACTGCCCGATGCCCTTGGCAATCAGCTGGGCTGAATCATTGGGATTGTCTTTCGCCCATTCGACTGCCCGAAGCCAGGCGCGATAAAGAGCCTCGAATTCACTCCGCCGCGCCTTCAGCAGTTCCGCGCGGGCTACCACCATCTCGACCAGCAGGCCCGGCTGTTTCGACGTATCGGTCAGCACCACGCCATGTTTCATGAGCGCGGTCCGGGCCAGCCAGGGATGCCAGGTGACGGCGGCATCGACCTCCTGCCGCTCGAAGGCAAGGCCGGCCTCTCCCGGCGCCAGGGGCACGGTCGCGATATCCGCTTCGCTCAGTCCGGCCTCGCGCAGCAGCGCGTTCAAATAGAACTGCCGGCTGGTGCCGGGCTGGACCGCAACGGTGCGCCCGATCAAGCCGGCAATGTCCTCGATATCGCCCATGGCGACAATCCCGTCACCGCCACGGGATTCGGCAATGGCGAAGGCAAAACGCATCGCGCCCTCGGCGCCCAGATGCAGCACGGCCTCGTCGATATTTACGGTAATGGCATCCACCTCGCCGGTCGCCAGGGCCGAAGCGCGGATCCGCACATCCTCGATATTGACCAGCTCAACGGAGATACCCTCCTCTTCGAACCAGCCCATTTCCCGCGCGATGAAGAACGGCCCCGGCGCGACCCAGCTTTCATGGGCGAGCCGTAGCGGCTCGGCCGCGCTTAGCGGCGACAGGGCGGACAGCAACAGGCCCAGCGCCAGAAGCGCAATCCGCCCCGCCGTTCGGCCTGTTGCCATAATCATCCTCATTGCGCCTCGCCTGCGCAGTGTCCTTAGCCAGCGCCTATGGCCGGGTCGCCAGATTGTCCGCCATGATGCACAATATCTCGTACATCATGGTCGCGCCGACCAGCGCGGTCATGCCGGTGGGATCGAAGGGCGGCGACACCTCCACCACGTCCGCCCCGACAATATCCAGCCCCTGCAGCCCGCGGATCATCCGCTGCGCCTCGTGGGTCGAAAATCCGCCGATTTCCGGGGTGCCGGTGCCTGGCGCATAGACAGGATCCAGCCCGTCCACGTCGAAACTGATATAGGTTGGCCCGTCACCGACCACGCGGCGCGCCTCGGCGATCACCGCCTCGACGCCGAGGTCGAAATATTCCTCGATGGTGATCATGCGGATACCCTGCTCGATGCCCCAATCGTAATCCTGCTCGCCATAGAGCGAGCCACGGATACCGATCTGCACCGTCCGCTTCGGGTCCAGCACCCAGTCTTCGATGGCCCGGCGGAAGGGCGTGCCGTGGGTGTAGTGATGCTCGCCGAAATAGCGGTCCCAGGTGTCGTTATGGGCGTCGAAATGAACCATGCCGACGGGGCCGTCCTTGGCGATGGCGCGCATGATCGGCAGGGTGATCAGATGGTCGCCGCCCGCGGTCAGCGGCAGGATGCCCGCCGCCTTCACCCGCGAATAATATTCCTCCACCCTCTTCAACGTCTCGAACAGGTCTATCGGGTTCACGGGCACGTCGCCAAGGTCGGCGCAGTTGGCGGCCTCGAACGGCTTGATGCGGCTGACATGATGGACGTTGCGCATCAATGTCGAAAGGTCGCGGATCTGCCGGGGCCCATGGCGCGCGCCGGCGCGGTTGGTGGTGCCCCCGTCCCAGGGCACGCCGATCAACCCGATGTCGACACCGGTCCAGTCTTCCACATGCGGCAGGCGCATGAAGGTGGCGATGCCCGCGAAACGGGGCATGACGTTGCCGGATACGGGTTTGAAGGGGCGCGTTTCTTCCGCCATGATGCCTCTCGATGGGTTTTGCTGTATGTGACGTGGGGGCAGCCGCCGCGGGAAAGGGCGGCCGCCCCGTGGGAACGAGTCTTCCCATGGCCCGCCGCGCCGGTCAATCGATTATGGGGCGATTGCCACGCATTCGGCCGCGTCGGACGGCGAAAGCCGACAATCCGCCGCAGTCCCTCTTGAAATCCTTGATCGCGGGCACGATCTCCGCTAAACACTCAGCCGTCCACAGCGGCATCGCCAGCGTCCCCTTCGTCTAGCGGTCCAGGACGTCGCCCTCTCACGGCGAAAACAGGGGTTCGAGTCCCCTAGGGGACGCCAATATTTTCAATAAGTTATGACAAGTCGGGTTCGCCCGGCTTTTATTTTCGGTAAAATATCGGGAATATGCGGCCCTGAAATCCGCCGTTCGGGCTTTTTTTCAACAAAGCATGATTATTCGCCAGATCGGCAACT
>JBFFGY010000283.1:0-4013 GCA_041557215.1 Alphaproteobacteria bacterium | reverse complement strand
GGTCGTGATCGTCGACGCCGGCCGCAGCCTGGAGGCCGGCCGCATCATTGTTCAGCGCCTGCGCGACCTGACCGACAAGCCGGTCATCGCGCTCTTCAACACCCATGTCCATGGCGACCATTGGCTGGGCAATGCGGCCATCCGCGAGGCGTTCCCGAATGTGCGCATTTATGCCCATTCCAGGGCGATCGAGCGCCTGCAGGCCGGAGAGGCGGAAACCTGGCTGGAATCATTCGGCCGAATCCTGGGACCGGAAACCGCCGGAACCGAGGCGGTGCTTCCCGACCAGGCGGTGGAAGGCGGCGAGATCCTCGAATTCGGTGGCGCCGCATTCCATACGCATCATGTCGGCCAGGGCCACAGCGATACCGACATCATGATCCAGGCGCCCGCCGAAAGGTTGCTGTTCACCGGCGACGTTGTGGTGAACCAGGCTGTGCCATCCGCCGGCATGCCTCATGATTTCAGCGCGCAGGGCCAGATCGAGGCGGTCCGGTACGCGCTGGGCCTGCCGGTCGATATCTATGTACCCGGCCATGGCGCCACCGGCGGACGCGAGGTGCCGGAGGGCACGCTTCGCTTCCTGGAAGCGCTTTATGCCGGCGTGAAGCGCCATTACGATGCGGGCCTCGAGGATTACGAAATGAAGGACAAGGTGGTCGCCGACCTGACTGAATATAAGGACTGGGAAGGGTTCGACCGGATCGGCGCGGTGATCAGCTTCGTCTATCTGCAGGTCGAGGAAGCGGACTTCCAGTAGGCGGCCGTCCGGCGGGAGATCGACGTTAGCCATGCTGTTCCGTACAGCTACCTCATACTTCGAGACTGCGCTTCGCGCCTCCTCAGCATGAGGCATCAACGTCGGTGTCCTCATGCTGAGGAGCCCTGACAAGGGCGTCTCGAAGTATGAGGTCGCGCCGACGCAGAAGCGCCCAACGACCCTGAAAGTGTCAGTAACGCCCGCGGTCGAACAGCGGCACGTCCCCTCGTTTCATGAAGGTGATCAGCACCATGCCGGTCACGAAGCCGCCGATATGCGCCCACCAGGCGGTGCCGCCGTCGTCGTTGCCCGGCAGACTGCCGTCGGCATAGACGTTGTATATCTGCAGCGCCACCCAGCCACCCAGCACGATGAAGGCCGGCAGCGGCAACGGTATGCGATAGAACAGCAGCACGATCACGCGGACCTTCGGATGTAGCAGCAGATAGGCGCCCAGAACGCCCGAGATCGCACCGCTGGCGCCGATCAGCGGGCTGATCGAGTCCGGGTCCGACAGCCCGTGTGCCAGCGCTGCCGCGATGCCGCAGAGGACATAGAAGACGAGGAATTTCACATGCCCCATCGCGTCCTCGATATTGTCGCCGAATACCCACAGGTAAAGCATGTTGCCGCCGAGATGGAACCAGTCGGCATGAAGGAACAGCGAGGTGACCATCATCGCCCCAACCGGGATCACGGCCAGGTCGACCGGCAGGTCCTGGTAGTCGAACAACACCGCCGGGATCAAGCCGTAGCTGAGCAGCGCGTTGATCCCCTCCCGCTCCGGCAATGACATCTGCCAGATGAAGGTAATCACGCAGGCCGCGATCAGCCCGGCCGTGACAAGCTGGAAGGGAATCACTTTCAGCGGGTTGGTATCTTTGAGCGGCAAAAACATGGTGCGGCGAGACTATCGGATGCACAAGCGTGGCGCCATACCCATATTCACCGCGCGGTCAGCCAATCCTCGTATAAACTCAGGGAGATGCGGATATAGGGGCGGCGGACCCGTTCCGGCCGCACCCGGTCGATCGCCGCCAGCGCCTCGTCGGGTGTCATGCCGTTGCGGATCAGTACGGCCGCCAGCGCCATCACGCTGCGCGACATACCCAGCGCGCAATGTACATAGACCCCGCCCCTGCCCCGCCGCTCGTCGATTCGGCGGGCGATTTCGTCCAGCGCGGCCGGCGCGGGAACCGCGATATCCAACAGCGGAAGGTGGTCGTAGGCCAGGCCCGCCGGCGGGCGCGAGGGCAGTTCAGGCGCAAGGTCGATGACCGATTCGATCCCCGCCTGATTCAGCCTTTCCCAGTCAGCCGGGGCCAGACGCGCGCCCAGCCACAGGCCGGGTTCCAGCTCGGCCCATGGCGTCACCCGGCCCCGCCACCAGCGCCAGTTCAGCCAGCTTGCCGCCAGCCAGGGCCAGAAGACAATCCATGTCATGGCATGATAGCCGCCACGCCTTTTGGCCAGGAAACCGTTCAGCCCCAGCGCATAGGCCATGGCGACGCCCGTCAGCGATAGCGCCAGCCAACCCAGCGCCAGCCAACCCAGCGGCAGGGCCAGCACTGGCTTGGCGAAGGCCATCCCGGTCGCCGGAACCGCCAGCCCGCCTGGCAAATCGATGAAATGATGCTGCCACACCAGCAGGGTCGAGGCCCCGATCGCCAGGAACCACAGCGCCAGCAGAAGCCGCGTTATGCCGGCCAGGCGCCGGTCCAGTGCATGCCAGGCGACGATGCCGAGGCTGATATGAAGCGAAGGGAACTGGTTGTAGGGCCGGTCCAGCCCCAGCAGACCGAACAGCGGCGCCGGCCATCCTTCCACCGCCGGACGCTCGAAACCGACCTGCAGCGGAAAGGCGGTGAAGGCTGCTACCGACAGGACGATCGCCAAGCCGCAGCGCAGGGCCAGCCGCTGCAAATCATCCCGGCTATCCACCGCCAGGAAGGCCGCGACGAACAGGATATCGGACGACATATAGGGCAGGATAAAGGCGGGGACGAAGGGAATGGCGCGCTCCCACTCCATGAAAAGCGCGGGATGCGGGGCGGTCAGCGCCGCGATGCCGTTGGCGCAGCCATAGGCCAGGAAAAAGAACAACCCCATCACCGCCGCCCAGAGCAACCGCTCCTTCAGCAGCGGCCGCGCGTCGGGCGCGGCATCGAAACGCGGTGCGGCCCTTGCCGCCTCCGCCGCAGCCCTTTGATATGTCAGGCTCATCGCGCACCGCCTTCGGGTCCGTTACGTCTCACCATACCATCCTGCCGCGACAGTCTGGAAATCCGAACCGGATCGTATTGCAGCCAATGGGGCAAAGCCCCTTCCCGCCTGGACGGCCTCGGCGTAATAATTACCGAGCAGGATCCAGGAGGCCGCCCATGCACAAGCCCGCCCCGACCTATATCTTCGATGCGTCCGAGAAACCCTCGCTGGACCTGTTCGAGGTGCCGCTGATTGAGGCGACGGACGAGTCCGTGAAGGGCTATGGCTGCCTGGTGAACGATCCGGAAGGTTTCGAGGTGGAGATCGTGCGCTGGCCGGCACAGGGATGGCGACCGGTGGACCCGGATTCCGGCGACGAGGGCGGTTGGGTGGAAGGCATCTTCCACGGCGAATGGCAGGGCGATGTGCTCTATGGCCGCAACGAGGCGGTGGACGGGCATTACGTGCTGGGTTGGTCGACCGACCCGCAGCAGGCCTCGGCGGAAAGCCAGACCGTCCCGCGCGAGCGCGTTTTACTGTGGCATATGAATTACCATCCGGACGGCGGGCAGCTGTTCTTCCCGCTCGACAAGACACCTTTCGTGGTGCCGGTGGCGCTGCCGGGCGACGACCTGACGCCGGACAAAGTCATCGCCTTCTGGTGCGACGGTACGCGCGGGCTCTACATCCACCCGGACATCTGGCACGAGGGCATCTTCCCCGCCGCCGACCGTCAGCGCTTCCTCGACCGTCAGGGCCGTGTCCATGCCCGGGTCAGCTGCGACATCGGCGACGAATTCGGGGTCTATCTGTCGGTGCCACTGGTCCGATAGGGGCGCAGGCAGCGGACCCCGGCGTTCCTCACTTCCCATCGCCTTCCTTTACCATCTCGGCCTCCGGCTTCGGCCGGGCGCGCCGCGCCAGCATGTTGAGCCCCTCGACCAAGGCCGAAAAGGCCATCGCCGCATAGATATAGCCCTTGGGCACATGCACGCCGAAGCCGTCGGCAATCAGGGTCGTGCCGATCAGCAGCAGGAAGCCGAGCGCC
>JBFFGY010000282.1:0-4019 GCA_041557215.1 Alphaproteobacteria bacterium | reverse complement strand
TCGTAAAGCGTGCGCGGATCGGCGCCGGCACGGGTGCCCAGGGCCATCGCCTCGGCGGCGGCGGCGATATGGACTCCGGCGAGCAACTGGTTGGCCATTTTGACGGTGGAACCGATGCCCGCCTCGTTGCCCAGCTTGTAGACCTTGCCGGCGACCGCCTGCAGGGCGGCGTCAATGTCCGCGAATACGTCATCGCTGCCGGACGCCATGATCGTCAGATTGCCGCTCTCCGCGCCAACGGTGCCGCCGGAAACCGGAGCATCCAGCATGCGATAGCCGGCATCCGCCAGCCGTTCGGCCAGTTTGCGCGCATAATCGGGCGGCACGGTCGCGGTCAGCACGACGATGGCGCCGGAGGGCAGTGTCTCAAGTGCGCCATTCTCGCCGAACAGCACGGATTCCGCCTGGCTGGCAGTCGCCACCATGACGAACAGGACGTCTGCTCCTTCTGCGGCTTGGGCCGGCGAGACAGCGCCCTTTCCGCCGAGTTCCTTCAAGGCTTCGACTGCTTCCGCGCGGATGTCGAACCCGGTTACCGGGAAATCCGCCTTCAAGAGGTTGGCCGCCATGCCCGCGCCCATAGCGCCGAGGCCGATAAATCCGATTTTCTGTTCAGCCATTTTCCTGGTTCCCTTGCTCAGAGCGCCTACATGAAATCGTCAATGAAGTCCTGGATCACTCGGTCCAGGCTCTCGTCATTGGGCAGGCCCAGGGCCTCGGCTCGCGGCGCCTCGCTGTGTGTTGCCCATCCGGCGACGATCTTCTCGATCACCGGGTCAGGCTGCACCGTGATGGGGCCGAGTTCGATATTGTTGGCCGCCGCCACGCGCTTCACGCCGTCGATCATTTCCTGCACGGTATAGGTCACGCTGGGCAGAACCACGGCGCGGTCGTCGCCGATGGCGGCGCCGTCCGCCTCATGCATGCCGATGAAGCCCGCAACCGCGTTGCGGTAACCGAGCAGGGCCATCTGCACGTCGGTCTTGACCGGCAGGATGCATTCCTCGCCGTTCAGCGGCTCGCGGAACACGCCGCTGCAGAAGCTAGAGGCTGCGGCATTGGGCTTGCCCGGGCGGATGAAGATGGTCGGCAGCCGCACCGAGCGGCCATCGAAAAATCCCTTGCGGGTATAGTCATTGACCATCAGTTCGCCGATGGTCTTGGTCATGCCGTAGGTGGTCTGCGGGGTCTGCTTGGTGGTATCGCCCACGACCTTGGGCATGGCGCTGCCGCCGAACACGGCGACCGAACTGGCAAACACGACACGGGGCAGGCCGTTGCGGGCGCGGGCCGCCTCGAACACATGTCGTCCGCCATCCAGGTTGACGCGCATGGCGAGATCGAAATCCTTCTCGCCGCCGCCGGATACCACCGAGGCCAGGTGAAAGACCGAGATATCGTCGCGGTCAACCAGGCCGAATACAGTGTCGCGGTCGGAAATATCGTCGGCCTGCATGGTGACGCGCTCGTCCAGCCCTTCCGGCAGGGTCTCGGGCACGAACTGGTCGAACAGCAGGATACTGTCGACTTCCTCCTGCTTGCCGGACGGGCCGGTCAGCGTGCCGCGCTTGATAATCTCGCGGGCGAGGTTCAACCCGACAAAACCGGTTCCGCCGGTGATGACGACTTTCATGAATGTCTCCTGCTTCCAGTCAGTGTTCTCAAGGTTCGGTTTTCAGCGATACCGAGCCTGGGCCTTCCAGCTTGCAGACGGCGTGATCGCCTGGCTCCAGCCAATAAGTCTTCACGATGCTGCCGGTCAGCACGATGGCTCTGGATTCGATTGTTTCCCCGCGCCGGGCGGCCTCGTTCGCCAACAGGGCGAGCGCTTCCAGCGGATGGCCCAGTACATCGGCGCCGGTGCCGGCGCCCACTTCCGTTCCATTGACCGTGGTCGTACCTTTCACCGCCGCCAGATCCAGCGAGCGCCAGTTATAGTTTGGCTCGCCGAGGACGCAGCCCGCGTTGAAAAAATCGTCGGCGATCAGGGTGGCGGCATCCAGTTGGGCGAAATCCAGATAGCGGTCGTCTACGATTTCGATAGCCGCCATGCAGCACTGAACGGCAGCGGCCACTGAAACCCTGTCGAAGGGTGCGGCGGTCGGCTCCAGCGCCGCCGACAGCCGCACGGCGATTTCGCATTCCACGCCCACGCGTCGCCAGCGTTCATGGGGCGCTATGGAATTGCCTTGCAGCACGGACATTTCGAAAATCCCACCGGAGCAGGGGTGGTCGATTTTCATGTAGTCCTGCATGACCTTGGTTGTACAGCCGATCTTGTAACCGGCAATCCTGCCCAGCCGGCCGGTCAGCCGGTTATGCAGCGCCTGCTGCACCGCATATCCATCTGCCTCTCTCTGCGGCGCGCAGTGGGGCGGGAAGCCGGCGAAGGGCGCAAGCTCCAGGCGTGTGGCGACCAGCAGGTCGGCGGCTTCGGCGATGGCGGCGCTGTCCATGGCGGACCCCTTCCCGATCAGTAAGTGGCGCGGCCGCCTGAGAGGTCGAATACCGCTCCCGTCGTGAAGGAATTGTCCGCCGAAGCCAGCCAGGCGACCATGGCGGCGGCTTCCTCTGCCTTAAGGAAACGGCCGCGGGGGATTTTCGACAGCATATAGTCGATATGCTCCTGGCTGATCTGCTCGAAGATGCGGGTCTTCACCGCTGCCGGCGTGATGCAGTTCACGGCGATATCGTATTCCGCCAACTCCTTGCCCAACGACTTGGTCAGCGCGATGACGCCGGCCTTCGCCGCGCTGTAGGGCGAGGCGTTCGGGTTGCCTTCCTTGCCGGCGATGGAGGCGACATTGACGATGCGGCCGTAATTGCGCTCGATCATGCCCGGCACGACTGCGCGGCAGCAATTGAAGACGCCGTTCAGATCGATGTCGATGACCTGGCGCCAATCCTCGGCGGGATATTCCCAGACCTTGAAATTGGGGCCGGCGATGCCGGCATTGGCGACCAGAATATCGACCGGCGCCAGCGCTTTTTCCGTATCGCGTACGGCCTGGTCGACGGTGCCCAGATCGGTGACGTCGACGACGACCGAATGGACTTTGCCCCGTCCCGACAGTTCGGCCACGGTCTGCTCGACCAGGGCCTTGTCCTTGTCCCACAGGCAGACGGATGCGCCGGAATCAAGGAAACGCTCGGCAATGGCGCGCCCGATTCCCTGGGCGCCGCCGGTTATCGCGGCACAGCGGCCGGTCAGATCGATCTTGTTCATTGTTCCTCCCGGATTGAGACGGGGCGCTGCATGCGCGGTGCGCCTCGCGGCGGAAGAGTTATCATCTTATCATCAGACTATTCAAGCGTCGGTCGCGACGGCTGGTTCAATTAGGACAATTTTTTCCGCCGGAAAAGGCATAATCGCCTATATGCCGCGACAGGCGCCAACAGGATTGTCGTAGCCCTCCCGTGACTGTATTATCCGGTTGCCGCCAATCTGAACAGTGGTTGGCAATGCAGACCGGGCGGCCGACGAATTCGATCGGTTACATCATGTCCACGGAAGTCCACGACAGTAGAGAAAGCTTGGCCGCAGTTTTGCGGTCTTACGTTCAGAGGCTCTGAGACTGGCCCTCGATCGCGTGGATTGTTGCGTTCGTGATTGATTGATGCACTGCAGCACAACAGCTGCTTGACTCTCTGGCCGCAGGCGTTCTTTTTTAATAAGCATATCGTATGAGGAAATAATCGGCCGGCGACAGAACCGGCCGGGGGGAAACCGGTTGAAGGGCCGGCAGGACAAAGATGGAACCCGACAACAGCGAGCGCACCTTTTCCAGGCGCAGCCTGCATGGCCAGGTGGCGCATGAGATCGGTGCGCGGATAATCCGCGGGGAACTGGTCCCCGGGGAAACGCTGCCAAACGAGACCGACCTGAGCCTGGAACTAAAGGTCAGCCGCACGGCGCTGCGCGAGGCGATCAAACTGCTCGCGGCCAAAGGGCTGGTGGAGTCGCGCCCCAAGACCGGCACGCGTATCCGCCAGCGCTCATCCTGGAACATGCTTGACCC
>JBFFGY010000281.1:0-4023 GCA_041557215.1 Alphaproteobacteria bacterium | reverse complement strand
GGCGGGTTCCAGGGGGAACTCTCCGCCGTTACCGCACCGACGCTGGGCAGTACCGCCATCGAAGCGGCATTGGGCCGCGCCGGTGTGAAGGGCGATGAGGTCGGCGAGGTCGTGATGGGCTGCGTGCTGCCGGCCGGCATGGGCCAGGCCCCGGCGCGCCAGGCCTCGTTCGGCGCCGGCATCCCGGAGGCCGTGGGCTGCACCACCATCAACAAGATGTGTGGGTCGGGCATGAAGGCGGCGATGTTCGCGCATGATCTGTTAGTTGCGGGCTCGGCCGAGATCGTCGTGGCCGGCGGCCTGGAGAGCATGTCGAACGCGCCCTACCTGCTGGACCGCGCCCGTAGCGGCTATCGCCTCGGCCATGGCAGGGTGCTGGACCATATGTTCATCGACGGGCTGGAGGATGCCTACGAACCGGGAAAGCTGATGGGCGCCTATGCCGAGGATACGGCGGAAAAATACCAGTTCACTCGTGAGGCCCAGGACGAATTCGCCATCACCTCCCTGAAGCGCGCGCAGCAGGCGACCGAGGACGGTTCTTTTGCCGGTGAAATCGCGCCGGTTACGGTCAAGACCCGCAAGGGCGAGGTTACGGTGGATACCGACGAACAGCCGCGCAAGGCGAACCTGGACAAGATTCCAACGCTGAAACCCGCCTTCCGCGAGGGCGGCACGGTGACGCCGGCCAATTCCAGCTCGATCTCCGACGGGGCGGCGGCGCTGGTGATGATGCGGATGAGCGAGGCCGAACGGCGCGGCATCACCCCGCTGGTCATCCTGCGCGCCCATTCCACCCATGCCCAGGCGCCAGCCTGGTTCACCACCGCGCCGATCGACGCCGTGCGCAAGGTGCTGGACAAGGCGGGCTGGGACAAGGATTCGGTCGGCCTGTATGAGGTCAACGAGGCCTTCGCCGTTGTCACCATGGCGGCGATGCGCGACCTGGATATCCCGCATGACAAGATGAACGTGCATGGCGGGGCCTGCGCCCTGGGGCATCCGGTCGGCGCGTCCGGCGCGCGGATCATGGCGACGCTGCTGGGCGCGATGGCGAAGTACGATGTGGACCGAGGCGTGGCCAGCCTCTGCATCGGCGGCGGCGAGGCGACGGCGGTGGCGCTGGAGCGCGTGCATTAGACCAAGGAGGGCGGATATGGGCGATCTGGTGACGATCCCCGCGCGCCGTGGCAAGGCGTCCCGGGTGAAAAAGGGCGGGCTGGTCAAGGTGATCAATACCCATGGCAGCCAGGTGGTCGATACATGGGCCTTCAATCACGACGAGCCCTGGGAGTTCATGTCGATGGAGCATATGCGGGTCGGCATGGGCGGCATCTTCCCCAAGGTCGGCGACGCGCTGCTGACAAACCGGCGGCGCCCGATCCTGACGCTGATCGAGGATACCTCGCCCGGTATCCACGACACTTTGCTGGCGGCCTGCGACAAGTACCGCTACCAGCTTTTGGGCTGCGGCGACGACCACGACAATTGCACCGACAATCTGCATATGGCGCTGTCGGAAATCGCCTTCACCGCGCAGGAAACGCCGTCGCCGCTGAATTTGTGGATGAACATCCCGGTGGCCGCCGACGGCGGAATCGGCTTCCAGCCCCCCGTTTCCAAGCCCGGGGATTACGTGGTGTTCCGGGCGGAAATGGATGCCGTCGTGGCCTTTTCCGCCTGCCCGCAGGATCAGGTGCCGATCAACGGCGAAGCCTGCATTCCGGTGGAGGAGCATTTCCAGATTCTTTGAACCGGCAGCCGTCGCGTAAACGGTTAATTCGTAAAAGCGTGATAGGCTGGACTGTATCGAGAAACATGGAAAGTGCTGATTTTGGGTCTTAGGGCAGCAAACTGGCCGCTCCTGGCGGCGGGCGCCGTTCTTTTCGGGCTGGCAGGCTTCGAGCCTGCGGCGGCGCAGGAATTGCGCCTCAAGGTGGTCGACCAGACATCCCGGAGCCCGGAATTTTCGGCATTCCACAAGGGACTGCTGGAAGCCGTAAAGCGCCGCGACACAAATTATGTAGTGGATCGCGCCAGTGCCGATATCAAATTATCCTTCGGCGATGATTACGGTCGGGATACCTTCCGCGAATGGCTGGCCCGAACGGAAGGCGGACAGGGCGAGCAATATTGGCGGGAACTCCAGAGCGTGCTCGAACTGGGCGGCGTTTTCATGGAGGACGGTGCCTTCTGCGCGCCCTATTTGGCCTGTATGGATGTGCCTGGCTGCCCGGAATGTGACCCGTACGAAATGGTCTTCGTGACGAAAGCAAAAGCCGTGGCCCGCATCCGACCGAGTGAGACGGCAGAGATCGCAGCGAAGCTGTCCTGGAACGTGCTGTATCTGGATTACGAGGCCGAGGGAACAGAGGGCTGGTACCGGGTGAAACTGCCGGATGGACAGACGGGTTTCGTGAATTATGACGACGCGCGCATGGCGGTCGATTACCGGGCCCGGTTCGAAAAAACCGGCGATGGATGGCGCATGACCGTCTTTATCGCCGGCGACTGAGAAAGGAGACGTACGCATTGCCGACAGTTCTGATCACGGGCGCGAGCCGGGGCATAGGCCGGGAATTCGCGCGGCAATACGAGGCCGGCGGATGGCGGGTCATCGCGACCTGCCGCGACCCGTCGAAATTCGATCAGGAAGGGGAAGTCTATCCCCTAGACGTGGCCGATCCGGACAGCGTGGCGGCGCTGCACAAGGAACTTTCCGGCGAGAATATCGACCTGCTGATCAATAATGCGGGCATATACGGGCCTCGCGGCCTGGAATTCGGCGGGCTGGACTACGATGCCTGGGAAGAGGTCCTGCGGACCAATGTCATGGGGCCGATGCGCGTGGCGGAGGCTTTTGCCCACCATCTTGCCCAATCGGAAAAGAAAAAGATGGTTTTTATTTCCAGCAAGGTCGGAAGTATTGCCGATAATAAAAGTGGTGGTTCATATATCTATCGCTCTTCAAAAACAGCCTTGAATATGGCTGTCAGAAGTCTCTCTCTTGACCTTTCAGATAAAGGGGTTATTTGTCTCTTGCTGCATCCGGGATGGGTCAGGACAGATATGGGCGGTCCGTCCGGCCTTATCGACGTGGCGACAAGCGTCGCCGGTATGCGCGACGTCATCGATCGCGCGGGCATGGCCGAAAGCGGCCGCTTTTTCAACTATGATGGCAGTGAATTGCCCTGGTAGGCGGTGCGCCGCCCTTATTCGTTAGGAGATTTATGGAATGGCCGATCCGGTGATAATGGATGCTTTGATGGCCCTTGGCGGTGTTGGCGCCACCACCGCCGGGGCCTGGGGTTTTCTTGTGGAGCCAAGGATGCTGAAGGAGCGGCATATCCGCCTGGAAACCATGCGCTGGCCTGGCCATTGCCGCGATCTGCGCATCGCCGTCCTGGGTGATTTCCAGGTCGGTGCCCCCTGGTTCAAGGTGAAGCAGCTGGACAAGGTGGTGGCGAAGGTCAATGCGCTGGAGCCGGATCTGGTGGTGCTGCTGGGCGATTACGTCATCGAGGGCGTCCTGTTCGGCCGGTTCGTGCAGCCGCGCGATATTGCGCGCAGCCTGGGCGGCCTGCGGGCACGCCATGGTGTCTATTCGGTTCTCGGCAATCATGACTGGTGGCATGATGGCGAGGAAATCTGGCGGGAGCTCGAGGCCGTGGGAATCCGGGTTCTGGAAAACGAGTCCGTGCCGCTGGATCTACCCGAGGGGCGCGTCTGGATCGCCGGACTGGCGGATGAATCGACGCGGCAGCCCTGCATGGTAAGTACCTTCGGCGCGGTGCCTGAAGACGAGCCCGTGATCGCACTTGTCCATGACCCCGTGACTTTCTTCGAAATTCCCGAGCGCACGGTGGTTACCTTTGCCGGCCATACCCATGGCGGACAGTTGCGCCTGCCGCTGGTCGGGACACCGTACCCGGTAGGGGGAACGCCAAGGCGCATGGCCTATGGTCTCGTCGAGGAGGGTGGCAAGCATCTCTATGTCACGTCCGGACTGGGAACCAGCGCCGT
>JBFFGY010000280.1:0-4049 GCA_041557215.1 Alphaproteobacteria bacterium | reverse complement strand
TGAGATCATCGTGGCGGTCAATGTGATTGAAGCGCCTGATTATACGACCTATTCTCAGTACATCGCTCCATCGAAGTTGAATCCCGAGATCAATGAACCGGTCTCACTGAGTATCACCTATGCGAATGAAGGATGCACTGGAGAGGACCCACGACCGACGGAAGCGGTTAGCAAACAGTGCTATCGGCGTTCGTGTTTTTCTCGCCGACACATCCTTCGACAAGCTCAGGATGAGGAGCGCGTGTAAAGGCAACGAAGGAAGCGACCGCCGTCTCAACTGCACCCCCATCCCTCACACCTCGTCCGTGATGACGGGTTCATGGCCCTGGGCGCCGGGGATGGGGTCGCCGCGCAGGACGCGGGCGATCTGCACCAGGGCCTGCAGGAACAGGATCGCGAAACCGACGGGGATCGCGCCCTCGGTCATCCAGTGCGGCACGTTCAGCATGGTGCCGCTCATGCGCCCGACTTCCCACGAATCCAGCGCGATCTTTGCCCCGTACCAGAAGGCCACACCGCTGAAGGCGGCGACCACGGCGAGGCTGAAGATTTCCGCGATGGCGCGCCAAAGCGGCCCCAACCGGTCGACCAGCAGGCCGATGCGGATCATCGAGCCGTCGCGCAGCACCGAGGCCGCGGCGATATAGAGCGCCCAGATCTGGAAGAAACGCGCCAGTTCCTCGGCCCAGATGGTGGGCGAGGTGAAGACATAGCGAAAGAAGACCTCCCACAAGATCATTCCGCCGATGGCGAAAAACATCCAGGCGGAGAGTGTCGCGAGACTGTTGCCGATGCGGTCGATCACACGGAACATGGGCGGTCCTGCCCGAAAAGAGAAAAAAACGGGGGTGGCGCGCAGCCACCCCCGGTTACATGATTTTCCGATCTACTTCAGGGCCTGTGCGGCCTTGTAGATCTGCTGGCCCAACTCGCCGGATTCCGCGAGATAGCTGTCCAGCACCGGCTTGGTCGCGGCGCGCCAGGCGTCGACGTCGGAATCCGAGAGCTCGACCACCTTCATGCCGTTTTCCTTGGCGGCGGCATAGGCGCCGGCCTCGATATTGGCCATCTCGTTGCGGACATGGTCCTCGGCATTACGCGCGGCCTTCGAGATGATGGCCTGCTGGTCCGCCGACAGCCCCTGCCAGAACTTCTCGTTCACCACGACGATGAATTCGATGTCGGCATGGTTGGTGACGGTGATGGTGTCCATCACTTCCCACAGCTTGCGGGATTTCACGCCGGATACGCCGGTCATGCCGGCATCCACCGTGCCGCGCTGATAGGCGACATACTGTTCCGAGCCGGAGATCAGGGTCGGCGCGCCGCCCAGGGTCTCGATGAACTTGCCCAGCGTGCGGCCGAAGACGCGGACCTTCTTGTCCTTGATGTCGGCCGGGGTCTTCAGCGCGCCGCCCTTGGACAGCATGATCGCGCCGCCATAGGCCTGCCACCACAGCACGCGGCTGCCGGTCTTCAGGATGGCGTTATCGATCGGCTGGCGCACGCCGCTGCCCGGGGCCACCGCGGCGCGGACCTTCGCGTCGCTGTTGAACATGAACGGTACATAGAAGATATCGACGGCCGGGATCTCGCCGACATAGCGGGTCAGCGAGGCGACGCCCATCTCGATGGCGCCCGAGCCGACGGCCTGCGGGACTTCCTTGTCCTTGTAAAGCTGCGCCGAATCGTAAATTTCGACCTTGATGTCGCCCTTGGACTCTTTCTCCACCTCTTCCTTGAACATCACGAGGTTCTGCCCGAGATGGGCCTTCAGCGGAAGCTGCAGGGTAATGCGAAGGGTTGTCTCGGCCGAAGCCGGCACAGACATCATTGCCGCCAGAGCCGCCGCCCCGGCAAAAGCCAGAATCTTTCTCATTGGGTCCTCCCGTTGGTTCTTGCCCGGCGATGGCGCCGGAATTCGTTCGGAGCAAACGATAAGCAAGCCTTGCCCGGTCTGCAAGCACGCAAACGAAAAAAGAAAGAGGCGCCCAGGGCGCCCCAGTGCCAAGCCAGAAGAGGATATTTCTTATCCGAAGATGTCGGTAACGATGCTGGCGTACCAGCCCGACGCCTCGTTTGCCGTCTCGGCGCGAAGAGCGGCCTCTTCGCCGGTCTTGCTGATGAATGTGTCGGTGGCCTCTATCTTGTCGGCCCCGGCCTTGTAGGAGGCGCCGACCTTCACCCCGTTATCCGGTGCGATCATGCTCCAGCAGGTGTTGCGATAGCGCGGGTCGAACATCTTGGATCCGGTCAGTTCGCTGCGGATCGCCATGGCGCAGACCTTGGCCTGGCTGTTGGCCGAGAAGCCGGATTTCGGCATCGCCGCGGCAATGCTGGAATCGCCGACCACATAGGCATTCGGCACGCGGGTGGAGGCCATCGTGGCGGGATCGATCGGGCACCAGCCGGATTCGTTGGCGAGCCCCGCCGCCATGGCGATGGCCCCGGCCTTCTGCGGCGGGATGACGTTCAGGACATCGGCCTTGATGTCGTCGGCATCGGTCTTCAGCGTCTTGTTCTTCACGTCGATCGCCTTGATGCCCCCGGTGATCTTGAGCGGCAGCCATTCGATCATGCCCGCATAATGTTGCGCCCAGCCTTCCTGGAACAACGCCTGCTTGGAGAATTTGTCCTTGGCGTCGACGCAGATGATCTTCGATTTCGGCTTGTTGGCCTTCAGATAGTGGGCGACCATCGCGATCCTTTCATACGGCCCGGGCGGGCAGCGGAACGGGTTCGGCGGCGCGGCGATGACGAAAGTGCCGCCATCATCCATGGCCTCCAGCTGTTTGCGGAGGGTCTGCGTTTGTGTGCCGGCCTGCCAGGCATGCGGGATTTCGTCCGCCGCGGCCTTGCTGAAGCCGTCATAGGCCTCCCATTTGAAATCGATGCCCGGGGCCACCACCAGCTTGTCATAGGCGTATTTGCTGCCATCGGACAAAGTGACCTCTCTTTTGGCCGCGTCGACCGCCGCTGCAAAGCCCTGCACGACATTGATGCCGTAATCGCTTTTCAGTTTGTTGTAATTATGGGTGATGGAATCGAAAGTTCGCAGCCCACCAAGATAAAGATTGCTGAAGAAGCAGGTGGTATGGGTCGGGTAGGCCTCGATCAGCGTCACGTCGATCGCGCCATTGGAATCCTTGGCCACATAGCGCGCCACCGTGGCCCCACCCGGGCCGCCGCCGATCACGACAAGTTTCGGTTTTCCCTGGGCGATGGCGGGTGCTGCAAGCGTTCCTGCCGCAACGCCGGCGCCGGCGATGATACTGAATTCACGTCTCGTAAGCTTCCTGTTCATTCTCTTCTCTCCTCATTGACCTTGCTTTTCGAAAAAGACCGCGAGAGCCTCGATTTGTTCCTTGCTCAGACTTTTCACGACGCTCTTCATGGCCTCGTTTTCCTGGGCGCCTTCCCGGTACGACTCCATGACCGTGACGAAGATGTCGATCGGCCAGCCCGTGATTGCGGGAATGCCGTCTCCATCACCGCTGAGCCGATGGCACGGTGTGCATTCGCTTGAAAGATATTCGCCGTAATCGTAACGGTCGTCGGCCTGCGCCGGCACGGATGCCGCCAGACCGATTATCATTCCGGCCACGGGCAATGCCGCGATCCGGGTTCGGACAATTCTCATAGACGTTCCTCCCTTGGTCCTCCCTTACCCACACCATGGAACGGATCGTCTTTATTCCCACGCTTGCGCGAGCTCCTCTCTCGCGCAGCCTGGGTTGGCGCATCAATTACACACAAAACGAAATGGAAAATCAAGCCGGAATCGTACGGCAGCCGCCAGCCTTAAGATTCGCCGAACATTTCTTGCGTGATCTCGTGGTACCAGATTTCGGCTGATTGGGCGGAAGCCGCCCTTTCAGCATCACCTTCTTCGGTCGGACTTATGTCCAGCAGGCTGCGGGTCAGGGTGCCTTCGGCATAACGATATTCCGCATATTCCCGAATCGCGTTATCGGGTCCTATATGGCTCCAGCAGGCGCCGCCCAGATCGGGCAAATCCGAGCCGCGGCCGGCAAGGCTCAGCAGGATTG
>JBFFGY010000279.1:0-4053 GCA_041557215.1 Alphaproteobacteria bacterium | reverse complement strand
GGCACGGCGCAGCAGGAGCAGCGCGCCAAGAAACGCCCGGACCCCGCCAAATTCACGATCGAGTGGACAGGCCCGGCCTGACCGCTGCCAGAGGCCCTAGTCGCAGCCCTCCTCCCAGGCATTGAACTCCGGCACGCCCGAAGCATCGAGCTTGGGTTCCTCGTGAACCGACTCAGGCTCAGGCTGCTTCGCGACAACCGGCCGCGGCGCTATTGCTTCGGCATGCAGACCCGCGGTTTCAAGCCTTGCCTGACCGCAGGGCTGTCCACCATTGCCGCAGAAGAAGACCGCCAAGGCCTTCGCAACCTCAGCCGGCGACCAGCATTTCGCTTCGTCAGTGATCGTACAGATCGGATCGGCCGCTACGGTATGGGCGGAAATAACGCTGTCGGCCAGCGCATTCGAACCACCAAAAATACCCTGTACGGACAGAGCTGCCGCAATGCCCAAATAAAATTTCGCCACGCGCATCACCTTCCCCATGCGAACAGGCTAAAGAAATAGATTGAACACCCCATTTTCGGGTTGCGCCTAGAATCCCCGCACAACCTTTATTTGCCTGAATTATTCGCCTGCAAATATTAATGTTGTGTTAATAACTTTGGTTAACGGCCAACCTAACGTATAGAATGCGCGGGAATTTGTTCGCCTTTCAGTCAGGGGCCGGGGCGGAGGCAGGCATGGCTTATGACGAATATCTCGCGTCGCGCATACGACAGGCGCCGGCGCCGCGCGCAGACATCATGGAACGCAAGATGTTCGGCGGCGTGGCTCTCATGCTGCGGGGCAATATGTGCTGCGGCGTTGTCGGCGACATGCTGATGCTGCGCCTGGGCAGAGAAGGCGCGTCTGCGGCATCGCAGGAGCCCCACACTAGCCCGATGGATTTTACCGGCAAGGCAATGAAATCGATGGTCTATGTGGAACCGGAGGGAACTGCCGATCGCGAAAGCCTGAACCGGTGGGTCAACCGCGGCGCAGACTATGCCGCGAGCCTTCCACCGAAATAGGTCTCAGAAGTCCTCGCCATCCAGGGTCAGCAGAGGATCGTAAAGCTCCGGCCGGCGGTCGCGGAACAGACCCCAGGAAGCCCTGCTGGCCCGGAGTTCATCGAGATCGAACGAGGCCGTTATTACTGCTTGATCGACGCGGCTGGCTTCCGCCAGTTTCCCGCCGGTCGGACCGGCGATAAACGAAGAACCGTAGAAGGTCATGGTCGCCGTCTCGTTCTCTTCCACACCGACCCGGTTGGACGCCGCCAGCGCCACCATATTGGCCGCCGCGTGACCCTGCATCGTACGCTGCCAGTGATCGCGGCTGTCGAAATCCGGATTGTTGGGCTCCGATCCAATCGCCGTGGGATAGAGCAGGATATCCGCCCCCTGCAAGGCCATTGCGCGGGCGCATTCCGGGAACCACTGGTCCCAGCAGATGCCACAGCCGATGGTCCCGAAGCGAGTCTGCCAGGCCCGGAATCCGGTATCGCCGGGGCTGAAATAGAATTTTTCTTCGTAGCCCGGGCCCTGCGGAATATGACTCTTGCGGTAGAGGCCCAGAATTGACCCGTCCGCATCCACCATCGCGACCGAATTGAAATAGGCGTTGTTGGCCCGCTCGAAGAAGCTGACCGGCAGGACCACTTCCAGTTCCGCGGCAAGATCCGCGAAACGGGCGATCATTTCGTTCCCCTCGGCCGGGCGGGCGAGCGAGAAATGTTCCTGTTTCTGGTCCGGGCAGAAATAGGGCGTCGCGAACAGCTCCTGTAGCAACACTACATTGGCGCCCTGCCCCGCTGCCTCGCGCACCAGTTCCTCTGCGCGATATAGATTGGCCTCAATGTCCCAGCTGCAGGCCATCTGGGTTGCCGCGACCGTGACCTTGGCCATGGCCGTCACCCTGCCTTCGGCTGCTGCTGGGTGATGCAATGGATACCGCCGCCACCGCGAACGATGTCAATCGCGCACACCTGCCGCACCTTGTGGTTCGAAAATGCCTGGCTGACGGTGCGCCAGGCCGCGTCGTCACGGCGATCCTCGAAGCTGGGCATCACAATGCCGCCATTGGCAATGTAGAAATTGATATAGGAACTCGACAGACGCTCGCCATCCACTTCCATGCGAGTCGGTTGGTCAATGGTCATGACTTCCAGCGAGCGACCCTTAGCGTCGGTACTGGAGCGAAGAATCTCCTCGTTCGCTCGTAATATTTCGTAGTTCGGATCGCCCTCGTCCGGGCAGGACGCCGCCAGCACAAGTCCGGGCCGCGCGAAACAGGCCACATTATCCACATGGCCATCGGTCTCGTCATAATGGTAACCGCCCGGCAGCCAGATAACCTTCTCCGCACCCAGCCAGTCGCACAGTGCCTTTTCGGTTTCCGCCTTATCCATACCGGGATTCCGGTTCGGGTTCAGCAGAACGGTCTCGGTTGTCAGGATTGTGCCCTCGCCGTCATGGTGGATCGCCCCGCCTTCCAGCACGAAGGGCGCATCGAAGCGGCGTACGCCGAGATGTTCCAGCAACTTCTCAACCAGCCGGGCATCCTTGTTGTAAAATTCGTATTTCCTGCCCCAGGCGTTGAAATGCCAGTCATTCGCCGCAAGGTTCCCCTTGCCGTCCAGCAGGAATGTGGGGCCAATATCGCGCATCCATGAATCGTCCAGATCCATCGGCAGGACCTCGACACCGCGTCCGCAAGCCATCGAAGCGCTAACCACGTCGTCCGGATTCGCGACCATCGTTACCGGCTCGAATTCCGCAATCGTCTGGGCGACATCGGCATATGCCTCGCGCGCATCATCCAGTTTGTCGCCCCATAGATCCTGACGGCAGGGCCAGGCCATCCAGCAGCGTTCGTGCGGATGCCATTCGGCGGGCATGGAGAAACCTTCGGCGGCGGGTGTGGTCATGTTAATTCCCGGATCAATTGCGCAATAAAGCAGGACTCTAAGCGCTGTCCGCGCCCATTGACAAGCGACAAGGAGTCGCTGCCGCCCGGCCTATTCGGTCAGCACCAGCGTGTTGGCCGGCATCCAGGAAATCCACATGTCGTCGCCAATCGCCGCCGATACGCCCGAATGCCGCTCATCGTTCTGGACGGTGCTGATAAACTGTACGCCGGTTTCGGTATCGAGCAGTATATGGCTCTCGTTCCCGTAATAGGCAACGTCACTGACCTTGCCCTTGAGAGCAATCGCCCCCTCGCTAGGCTTGTCGGCGGAAAGGATCGTCTTCTCGGGACGCACCGCAATGCCAATATCGCCAACGGCCGCCCCCGCGTGGGGAACGGCGACCCGTCCCAAACCGGAAATTTCGACCAGCAAATCGCCCGCCTGCTGACCCGCTACCTTCGCTTCCAGCATGTTCACCTTGCCGATAAAGTCGGCCACGAAGCGGCTGTTGGGATGTTCGTAGAGTTCGTCCGGGGGCGCCAGTTGCCGGACCACGCCATGCTCCATGACAGCCGCGCGGTCGGCCATCGACAGGGCCTCGTCCTGGTCGTGGGTGACGATGACGAAGGTGATGCCTACGGAATGCTGCAGCCTGACCAGTTCCAGGCGCATCGCCTCGCGCAGTTTGGCGTCAAGCGCGCTCAAGGGTTCGTCCAGCAGCAGCACCTTCGGCTTCTTGACCAGCGCCCGGGCCAGGGCGACCCGCTGCCGCTGGCCGCCCGAAAGCTGGTCGGGCTTGCGCTTGCCATATTCCTCCAGATGCACCAGCGACAGCGCCTCTTCGACCTGTCCCTTGATCTTGTCTTTCGGCACGCCGGTGACTTTCAGCCCGTACGCCACATTGTCGAACACCGTCATATGCGGGAACACGGCATAGGACTGGAACACCATGTTCACCGGGCGCTTGTTCGGCGGCACGCCCTGCATCGGCTGCCCATCGATCTCGATATCGCCATCGGTCGTCGTCTCGAAACCGGCAAGCATACGCAGAAGCGTTGTCTTGCCGCAGCCCGACGGCCCCAGCAGGGCAAAGAATTCGCCTTGCACGATATCGATGCTGACATTGTCTACCGCCGTCACGCGCCCGAATTTCTTGGTGACAT
>JBFFGY010000278.1:0-4075 GCA_041557215.1 Alphaproteobacteria bacterium | reverse complement strand
GTCATGTACGAGGCGCCGGAGGACTTCGCCCGATTGTTGAGGGAATTCCTGGAGCCGGCCCGCTAGAGCATCGGCCATTCAGATGGAATCGGTCCTGGTTATCGGCGCGACCTCATACTTCGAGACGCCCCTTCGGGGCTCCTCAGCATGAGGCTCCAACGCTTGTGCCCTCATGCTGAGGAGGCGCGGAGCGCCGTCTCGAAGTATGAGGACACTCGGTACCGATTTTACTCCTGCAGCACCTTTCGCACGCCCTGCAACTGGCGGAGCAGGTTGCCCCAGCGTTCGTCGCCCAGCTTGTCGATCATCTGGGTCTGGGCCTTGCGCCACATCGGCAGGGCCTTTTCCAGCAGGGCCTCTCCATCCGGCGTAATGGCCACATTGCGCACCCGCCGGTCGGCGCCGGCCTCGATGCGCAGCAGCCCTTCCGCCTGAAGCGGTTTCAGGTTGCGGGTCAGGGTCGTGCGGTCCATGGCCATTTCCTCGGCCAGCCGGCTGATCGGCGCCTTTCCCGCCGCGGCGGCCGCTGCAAGCAGCGAGAACTGCGTGCTTTTCAGCCCGCTGTCCCGCAATGTATCGTCATAGAATTGTGTAACGGCGCGCGCCGCCTTGCGCAGATTGAAACTCGTGCACATGGCCGTCGCCGAGATATCGCCTTTCGCCACCCTGCGAATCCTCTTTTCCGACTGACTATACCTTGGTGTATTTACACGACATCACCCACCGTAACAAGCGGCCCGGACATTGCGCGGCGTCATGCCACGGCGTAGTCTGCGCCCCATGAAGGATCCCGTCATCGGCATTACACTGGATTGCGAATCCGGCGGCATTGCAGCCTGGTCGCGATATGACTGGTACGCATTGCGGCGCAATTATACCGAGGCCGTGGTGCATGCCGGCGGTGTGCCCATCATGCTGCCGCACGAAGAAGGCATGGTGGATGCCTATCTCGACCGGATCGACGGTCTGCTGGTCACCGGTGGCCATTTCGACCTCGACCCGTCGCTCTATGGCGACGCAGACCGTCACGAGACGATCACCACCAAGCCGGCCCGCACCGATTTCGAATGGGCGATGACCGAGGCCGCGCTGGAGCGCAACATGCCGGTGCTTGGTATCTGCGGCGGTCAGCAGCTGCTGCATGTGGTGTTGGGGGGGCGGCTGATCCAGCATATCCCCGACGAGGTGGAGGATGCGCTGGCGCATGAACAGTCGAACCCGCGCCACGAGGCTGGGCATCTGGTCGTTCTGCAGGAAGGCACGTTGCTGCAGATGATCTGCGGCGTCGATGCCATGCAGGTCAACAGCGCCCATCATCAGGCCGCGGCGGACGAGCCCGCCGGTATCGTCGTCAATGCCCGCGCGCCGGACGGTGTGATCGAGGGGATCGAAAGCACTCGCCACCGTTTTGCCGTCGGCGTCCAGTGGCATCCGGAATTCATGATTGACCCGGCCGACGAGCGCATCTTCGCGGCCTTTGTCGCCGAAGCCGCCGGCCTGGGCGCCGCCGGCTATACCGCCAACGGGAACTGAGCATATGACCGAAAACAAGGGTGAGCGCATCGCGAAAAGGCTCGCGCGGGCCGGGCTCTGTTCCCGGCGCGAGGCCGAAACCTGGATCGCAGCGGGCCGTGTGGCGGTGGATGGCAAGACCCTGGATACGCCCGCCGTCACGGTCACCGAAGCGAACGCCATTGCGGTGGACGGCAAGCCGATCCCGGCGATAGAGCCGACCCGGCTATGGCGCTACTACAAGCCGGTTGGGCTGGTTACCACCAACCGCGATCCGCAGGGCCGGCCCACCGTGTTCGAGAGGCTGCCCAAGGACATGCCCCGCGTCGTCTCGGTCGGGCGGTTGGATCTGAATTCCGAGGGGCTGCTGCTGCTGACCAATGACGGGGAACTGGCGCGGCGGCTGGAATTGCCCGCCACGGGCTGGCTGCGCCGCTATCGCGTGCGGGTAAACGGGAAGGTCGATCCGGCGAAGCTGGAGACGCTGGAAAAGGGAATCGAGGTCGACGGCGTGCGCTATGGCCCGATCCGCGCCCGGCTCGACCGCCAGATGCCGAATAATGCCTGGCTGACGGTGGGCCTGGCTGAAGGCAAGAACCGCGAGGTGCGCCGCGTGATGGAACATCTCGGCTGGCCTGTTCTGCGCCTGATCCGCCTGTCCTACGGCCCTTTCCAGCTCGGCGACCTGAAGGAAGGCGAGGTCGAGGAAGTCAAGTCGCGGGTGCTGGCCGAACAGCTCGGAGCCGCCAAGGCGAAGGGCACCGGCGCGGCAAAGGCGAAAGAGAAGAAGCCCTATCGGGGGAAGAAAGCAAAGACGCGAAGCGCTGAGAGACCGAGCGAGCCACCGTCTCCCCGATCCTTCCCCGCCCGTGGCGGAAAAGGGGTCGGGAAAGCGGCTGCCCCCAAGGCCAAGAGCCCCTCTCCCGCTGGCGGGGAAGGGGTTGGGGAGGGGGTGAATTCCCGCCGCAAAGGCGGGACAAAGCGAAATCCTGTGACTTCCAGGGCAAAACCCCGTGCGCATCACAGCCGGAAAACATAAGGGCCGCAAGCTGGCGGTGCCGGGCGGGCGGGACGTGCGGCCGACCTCGGACCGCGCGCGTCAGGCCCTGTTCAACATCCTCGAGCATGGCGGGTTTGTCGATGGCGGCGGCTCGCCGATCCGTGGCGCCCATGTGCTCGATGCCTTCGCCGGCAGCGGCGCCCTGGGCCTGGAGGCGCTTAGCCGGGGTGCGGCGCACGCCACCTTCATGGAAAATGGGGGCGAGGCGCTGGACGCCATCCGACGTAATGTCGAGGCCTGCCGCGAACAGGACAACGCCGAAATCCTGCGCGCCGACGCCATAAGACCGCCTAAGGCCCGTGCTGCCTGCGCCATCGCCTTCCTCGATCCGCCTTACCACAAGGGTCTGGCTGCCCCTGCATTAACAGCGCTGGCCGGGACCGGCTGGTTGGCCGAAGGCGCGATCTGCTGTGTGGAAATGGCCACGGACGAGGATTTCACCCCGCCGGATGGTTTTCAGCCGCTTGACGAGCGTCGGTACGGGGTGGCGAAGATCCTGATAATGAGCTACGTCAGCGCTTAAGGCGCCCCTACCACCGCCTCGACCTCCAGCAGGAATTCCGGCTTCACCAGGCGATCGACGATCAGCAGGGTGTTGGGCGGGAAGACGTCGCCGTCGAACCATTTCGGGAAATTTTCGGCGCGCAGGCGCATGAAATCCGGGATATTGTCGGCGCTGGTCAGGTAGGTCGTGAACTTGATGACATAGCGGAAATCGAGATGCATGCCCGCCAGTACGTCTCTCATATTGCCGAAAACCCAGTGGAACTGCATATCGAAGTCGCCGACGCCGGCAACCGACCCGTCGGATGCGACAGCCAGTTGCCCCGCCAGATAGATCGTGCGGCCCCCTTCCATGCAGCCGGCATGGGAATAAAGCCCCTGCGCCGGCGCCGCGCCCTTGGGATTCTCGTACCAGACTTTCACCATCCTGCCTCTCCTGTCCTTACGGTTGGTTTTAGATGACTCCAGCGGCGCTGGCCCTGCCCGGTCACGCGCGATCAGTCGTCCCGCCGGATATAGCCGCCATGCACCCAGCCTGACAGGTCAGGCTGGCCTTCTTCGTCCAGGACATCGACATAACACCATTCGCCCTCGCGCCGGTGCAAGATTAGGCGCATATCGGGCGCCAGCGCCAGCGCCACCCTGCCGAAGGTCTGCCCCGGCCCAGAGCGGATATTGAGGTGGGTAATGGTCCTGTATCGTTCGGGTTCGGATTCCTGGCGCCCCATCACCGAAGCGCGAAAATTTTCCATAGGGAAGGCGGGGCCTGGATCCTGTTTGCGGCCGGGCGCGATATCATCATGTCCGATCACGTCTTTGAGCTTGTAATGTCGTACCAGAAGCCGGGCCACTTCCGTCGCGGAATTTATCTGATTCTCCGGGTAGCCATGCCATCCACGAATATCATTTTCGTGCTTATGAATTGCCTCAACGACATCGTTGTCGTCGTATTCCCCGCCGAACCAGGCTTTCCACACCGCGCCCTGCCGCGTCAGGATC
>JBFFGY010000277.1:0-4081 GCA_041557215.1 Alphaproteobacteria bacterium | reverse complement strand
GCTCTGGCCGACGCTCACGGCCGCGGAGGTCGTCGATATCCTACTGAAGACGGCGGATCCGCTAGGCTCGGATCCAAACGAAATTTCCCCAATATGGGGCCACGGCCTGTTGAACCTGCAGGCGGCCCTCTCGCCTGTCGGAACCCTGGAAATCGTCCTGACCAACTCGATCACTGGGGAACGCGTGCTTCTGGAAGGCACCGGGCTTTCGCTGGGTTCCGCCTTCGGCGACGCGCTGAGCAATTCGGACCTGTTGTCGCGCAGCTTTGCGCTGGACGATTACGACCGCAATTACGGCGTGAACCTGAATGACATGGTGCTTCATTCGACACGGGGGTTCGGGCTGGAGGCACTGCTCGGCAACAGTGGCATCGAGACCGTGGAGGCCGATCTGCCCAACGGCATGAAGGTCGCGATGGGCGTGTCCGAGGAAGATGAGACGGAGGTCGCCGCCAATTGGGCCGGCATGGCCGCGGATCAGGCCGAGGAGCAGGTTCTGCGCGGCTTCAGCCTCTCCTTCGAGAGCGATCCCGGCACGCGGGTCCAGCTCGGTTACGACATCACGCCGGAGCAGCAGATGGCCGGCCTGGCGGCCAGCGAGCCGGCCGGGCTGTTCTGGATGCCCGGCGACATAATGGGCCCGCAGCAGGGGCTGGTGGGTGCCGGAACGGGCCTTTCGGTTTCCCGGCAGATCGACCAGGATTCGCTGATTTCCCTCTCATGGGTGGACCAGAAGAGCGATCCTGACATGCTGCGCCGGGACGCCATGATCGGCGAATTTACGTTGACGCATCGTTTCGCCAACGGCGCGATCGGCTATGCCGGATTCTCGCTGGTCGACGAACAGGGCGGATTCCTGGGCAGCGACGCAGCCGGTGGCCTGGCGGTGGATGGCGCCAACACTCAGTTCTATTCACTCGGCGGCCGCTATCCGCTGGGCGCCGGTGTGGAACTGGTGGGCAGCTATACGCAGGGCCGTGCCGACATGCGCGAGGACGGGAGCAGCCTGCTTGGCGACTGGAGCGAAATCCGCGCTGATGCGTTCGGCGCCGGCCTGGTGAAGACCGGCGTGCTGGGCAGCCGCGACAGGATCGGTTTCCTGGCCGGCCAGCCCCTGCGGGTCAGCAGCGGCGAGGCCACGATTACGGCCCCGGTCGAATATCTGATCGACAAGACCGTCGTCCAGGAGTCCGAAAGGGTCTCCATGACGCCATCGGGACGCGAGCTCGACCTGCAGCTGGCCTATGATGCGCCGCTGGGCAAGATCGCCACGCTGTCGACCTGGCTGATGATGCAGATGGAACCCGCCCATATCGCCGAAGCCGATACTGCCTATGGCGTCGGATTCCGGTTCAGCGCGGAATTCTAGGAAGGAACTCCCGCCGAGCGACCTCATACTTCGAGACGGGCCCGAAGGCCCTCCTCAGTATGAGGACACTGACGGTAGAGCCTCATGCTGAGGAGCGGCGCAGCCGCGTCTCGAAGTATGAGGTCGCGCCCTTGGCTCGAGCCAAACTCCATGCCCCCAGCCGCATCAATCGTTGCGCAGCAGGGGCGCGGCTTTCTGGCCGAGGGCCCGCCATGCCCCCAGCACGCCGAACCCCATGGTGGCCAGTACGCAGATTGCAGTGGTCCAGACCATGACGGCCGGCGTAAAGGCCCAGTCGAGATGCATGAGATATTTCGTAACCGCCCAGGCCGCCAGGCTGCCTGCGGCAGCCGCGATCCCCGCCGTGGCCAGGCCCAGTAGCGCGAATTCGGTCAAATAGGCGCCCAGCACATCGGCACGCGTCGCGCCCAGCGTTTTCAGGATAACCGCGTCGTAGATGCGCTGCCGCCGACCGGCCGCGATTGCGCCGGAAAGCACCAGAATGCCCGCCGCGATGGCGATTGCCGCGATCGCCTTCATGGCGGTATCGATGGAAGTCATGATGCGGTTGACGTCGGCGACGATCTCGCGCACCCGCACCGCCGAGACATTGGGGAAGGCATCGGTCACGGCGGCTTCCAGCGCCTGTTCATGGTCCTGCGGGATACGGAGCGTGGCGACGCTTATATGCGGCGCGCGCTCCAGCACGCCGGGCGACAGGATCACCATGAAATTCATGCCCATGGTGGCCCAGTCGATTTCCCGCAGGTTGGCAATCTCGGCAGTGATATCGCGCCCCAGCACGTTGAAGGTCATGGTGTCGCCGATGCCGACGCCGAAGGCCTGCGCCGCCGCCTTGTCGAATGAAACCAGCGGGGGCCCGTCATAATCGGCCGGCCACCACTCGCCCTCCACCACCCGGCTGCCATGGGCAGGCGCCTCGGCCGACCAGGTAATCCCCCTGTCGCCCCGTGTCACCCAGGCGAAGTGCGGCGGCGGCGTGATGTCCCTGGTCGACACCCCGCCAATCGCCGTGATCCGCGCGCGCAGCATCGGCACGCGGCGCACCGGCCCGGCATCGGGGAAACCCGCCACCAGTTCTTCGAAGGGCTGCACTTGGTCGGGCTGGATATCGATGAAGAAGAAGCTGGGCGCCTCTTCGGATACCACCTCGCCGATCCGCTGGCTGAGATTGCGTTCGATCATCATGATCGCCACCAGCACGGTGATGCCCAGCCCCAGCGACAGGACAACGCTGGGCGTCGGCGTGCCCGGCCGATGAAGGTTGGCGATCGCCAGCCGCAGGCGGGGGCGCTTTGGCCGGGGCCATGCGCGGGCCAACCGCATCGCCGCCGCCGCGGCCAGCCGGAAGGTCAGGAAAGCGGCGCCAGCCCCGATGACGAACCAGATCGCGAGCGGCTTGTCGCGGGCGGTCAGCACCGTCATCAGCATCAACGAAACAGTAAGGGCAGTCAGGACCGCTGCATCGCGCCAGTTGATGCGCCGCCGCGCCGCCGCCACCGTCTGCCGGAACAGAGCAGCCGCCGGCACGTCGCGGGCCAGCATCAACGGCCCCAGCGAAAACACCAGCGTGATCATCAAACCGAATGCCGCCGCCAGCATCAAGGGCCCGGGATAGAGTCCGACCACCAGCGAAACCGGGAGCAAATCGTCCAGCAGGGGCGCCGCGATCATCGGCGAGGCCGCGCCGACCAAAAGGCCGCCGGTGATGCCGATGGCCGCCAGCACCAGGACCTGAAGCAGATAGACCCGAAGCACCAGCCCCGCCGGCGCACCGAGACATTTCAGCGTGGCGATGGTCGGGCGGCGCTGGGTAAGAAAGGCATGAACCGCATTACCGACGCCGACGCCACCGATCAGCAGGGCCGAGAGGCCAACCAGTGTCAGAAAAAGCGTCAGCCTGTCGACGAACCGGATCAGGCCCGGCGCTGCGCGTTCCGGGTCTCGGACGCGCCATGCGGCTTCGGGAAAGGCCTTGTCCAGCTCATCCATGAATAGTTTGGAATCAACGCCGGCCGGGAGTTCGATACGATAGAGATATTGCGACAGGCTGCCCGGTTTCAGCAGGCCGCTGCGGTCCAGGCCGGCGCGGCTGACGATGACGCGGGGTCCAAGCTGCACCCCTCTGGTCGCGCGGTCCGGTTCGCGCTCGATAATGCCCGCAATGCGGAATTCGGCATCACCCAGGGCAAGGCGGTCTCCTACCGACAGTTCCAGCTTTTCGAGCAGATTCTCGGCCACCACGGCGCCGTCGCCCCCGTTTTCGGGCGCCAGCGCCGCCGCCAGCGGCCGTCCCTCTCGTAACTCCAGCCGTCCGACAAGCGGATAGGGATCGTCCACGGCCTTGAGCTCGACCAGCCGCTGCTTGCCACCGCCGGCATTTCGGGCCATCGCACGGACTTCGATGATTTCCGACAATTCGCCCCATTCGGCCAGCCACTGGCGCTGCTCGTCCGTCGCGGGCCGGTGATGCAGGCGCAGTTCCACGTCACCGCCCAGCAGGGCCCGAGCCTCGGACTGCAGGCCGCTTTCGATGGACGAGGAAACGGACCCCACGGCAGCGATCGCCGCGGTGCCGAGCGCCAGGCAGGCCAGGAATATCCGGAAGCCCCGGAAGCGGCTTTGAATGCCGCCGCGCAATTCACGGCGCGCCAGCCGCCAGGCCAGCATCGGCGGGGTGCTCATCGCCGC
>JBFFGY010000276.1:0-4097 GCA_041557215.1 Alphaproteobacteria bacterium | reverse complement strand
GGGGCATCGAGGTGCGCCATCCGGCCAGCCTGCGCGACGAGGCCGAGCAGGCGGCCTTCGCGGCGCTGGAACTGGATATGGCGGTGGTCGCGGCCTATGGGCTGATCCTGCCGAAAGCGATCCTGGAGGCGCCGCGGCTTGGCTGCCTGAACATCCATGCCTCGCTGCTGCCGCGCTGGCGCGGGGCGGCGCCGATCCAGCGCGCCATCCTGGCCGGCGACCGGATTTCCGGCGTCACCATCATGCGCATGGACGAGGGGCTGGATACCGGCCCGATGCTGATGACCGAGAGCGTGACCATCGGGCCGAAGACGAATGCGGGCGAGTTGCATGACGCGCTGGCCGAAACCGGCGCGCGGATGATTGTCCAGGCCTTGGACCGGCTGGAAGCCGGCAAGCTGGAGGAAACGCCGCAGCCGGACGAAGGCGTGACATATGCCGCCAAGATCGACAAGGCGGAAACCCGCATCGACTGGACGCGGCCGGCGGCGGAGATAGAGCGCCAGATCTGCGGCTTCGCGCCCTTCCCCGGCGCCTGGTTCGAACTGGAGGGCGAGCGCATCCGCGCCCTGGCGGGAACCATCGTCAACGGCCATGGCGCGCCCGGCGAGGTGCTGGACGACAAACTGACCGTGGCCTGCGGCGAGGGCGCCATCCGGCTGGAAAAGGTCCAGCGCGCCGGTAAGGCTGCCATGGAAACAGCTGCCTTCCTGCGCGGCCATGCCGTGCCGAAGGGCACGATGTTGTCGTGACCCGCTGGAAAATCACCATCGAATATGACGGCGCCGGCTTTGTCGGCTGGCAGCGCCAGGAGAACGGCCTGTCGGTGCAGCAGGTGCTGGAAGAGGCAATCGAAAAGTTCGCCCAGCAGCGCGCCACCCTGTTCGCCGCAGGCCGTACAGATAGCGGCGTGCACGCGCTGGGACAAGTCGGCCATTTCGACCTAGACAAGGACGCGGACGCGGCGACGGTGCGCGATGCGCTGAACTATCATTGCAAGCCGCATTCGGTGGCGGTGCTAGAGGCCGAGGCTGTGGGTGAGGGTTTCCACGCCCGTTTTTCGGCGAAATCGCGCCATTACCTTTATCGCATCCTGGCCCGCCGCGCGCCGCCGGCGCTGGACCGGGGGCATGTCTGGCATGTGCCGGTGCCGCTGGATGCCGACGTGATGCATAAGGCTGCGCGTGTCCTTGTCGGCAATCACGATTTTTCCAGCTTCCGCGCCGCCGAATGCCAAGCGGACTCGCCGGTGAAGACGTTGGATGTGTTGGATGTCAGGCTCGTCGGCGAGGAAATCCATCTCGTGGTATCGGCGCGGTCCTTCCTGCATAACCAGGTTCGCATCCTCACCGGGACACTGAAACTGGTCGGCGAGGGCAAGTGGACCGCCGAGGACATGCGCCAGGCACTGGAGGCACGCGACCGCGCCGCCGCCGGCCCGACCGCGCCACCGGACGGGCTGTACCTGACCAGGGTGGATTACTGAGGAAAAGAAAGAACCCGGCTGGTTGAGCAGCCGGGTTCGAAACATCCAGGGAGGAGGAGAGAGATAACCCCGGGTTAATTACAGCGCCGTCGCGACGATGATGTCCGTCAGCATCAGAACCATGAAACATTCCGCCCCGGCGAGCATCGCCGCGAAGCCGCCATTGGCGCCCAGCACGTGGCGCAGTATGAACCAGTGGTACGTCCCCTTGATGCCGAGCAGCGAAAGCGATACGAAGAGGCTGTTGCTGTCATGGACAAGGCCGCTCAGCTTGCCGGCCCATAACGCAAGGCCGAGCAGCACATAGGGAACATGCATCCAGTTATAGGCGGCGACATAGCGGAAGAAATTCTTTTCGCAGTCCAGATATATGGCCAACCAGTCCATAATCAGCGGCCAGGCGACGAAGAAGGCCAGCGTGAAGACGCAGAACTCGGCAAGAGAGGCCGCGAGCAGGCCGGAATGCGCCGCCAGGGTCGCAAAATTGAAATAGCTCTGGGATGGAAAGGTCGACTCAATGGCGACTGAAAGCAGGTAAAGCGGTAGGACGATCAACACCGCCCAGTAGGAGCGCAGAGCGCCGGCATAGCTGTTTTCGAAGAGCGACGCCGCGCGCGCATCGCAAATGAACATGCGCCATGCGGCATAAAGGCCGCGCGTGGTCTCTGCTAAAGCGATCGAATAAGACACGAATTGGATTCCCTTACCGAATGAATTTCCGAATGCAGGGAGGGTAATCGTTAACTGGTTACCATTTGGCTAACAATTGCCGGTATTTTCGCTTTTAGTCCCGCTAGGGGCGGAAAAAGGCTCTATCGGGCGAAATAGCCGTCGATCACCGCTTCGTAGATGGCGGTAAGGTTTTCGATATCAGCCACGGCCACGCGCTCGTCGATCTTGTGCATGGTCTGCCCGACGAGGCCGAAATCCAGCACCGGGCAATGGTCCTTGATGAAGCGGGAATCGGAGGTGCCGCCGGTGGTGCTGAGTTCCGGGCTGATGCCCAGAACCTTTTCGACCGCCTGCGCCACCAGGCCGCTCAACTCGCCGGGCGGTGTATAGAAGCTCTCGCCGCTGACCTTGATATCCAACTCGTATGGTGCGCCGCCGGCGGCCTTGTCCAAGCGTTCGCGCAGCAGGGCGGTAAATGTTTCCGAACTGTGCAAATCGTTGAAACGCACATTGAAGGCGGCGCGGGCCGCGCCGGGAATGATGTTGGTCGCCTCCATGCCGCATTCGATGCCGGTGACCTGCAGCACCGAGGGCTGGAAATGTTCCGACCCCTGGTCCAGCGGCTCGGCGACGAGCGCATCCAGCATGGCGACCAGCCGGTGCGCCGCATTGTCGGCGAGGTGCGGATAGGCGACATGCCCCTGTATGCCCTGGACCGTCAACTCGCCGTTCAGGCTGCCGCGGCGGCCGATCTTCATCATCTCGCCCAGCGTTTCGGGGTTCGTCGGCTCGCCGGTGATGCAGGCGTCCAACGTCTCGTCCTGCTCGACCAGCCAGTGCAGCATCTTGGCGGTGCCGTTGATCGCCGGCCCTTCCTCGTCGCCGGTGATCAGCAGGCTGATCGATCCGTCAATAGGACCTTTCTCCAGCCGCCTCGCCACCGCCGCCACCCAGCAGGCGATCGCCCCCTTCATGTCGGCCGCGCCGCGCCCCCGGATCTCGCCGTCGCGGATCTCGCCGGAAAAGGGATCGCTGCTCCAGCGCTCCACCGGGCCCGGCGGCACCACGTCCGTATGGCCGGCGAAGCAGAGGTTCGGTCCCTTGTCGCCCAGCCGGGCATAAAGATTGTCGATATCCGGCGTGCCGGCGTCGGAAAAGCGCAGCCGGTGGCAGGTAAAGCCCAACCCTTCGAGTACCTCCTGCAACAGGTCCAGCGCACCGCCCTCCTCCGGCGTCACGCTGGGGCAGCGGATCAGTTGCTGGGTGAGGACGACCGGATCGATCAAGAATTCAGTCCCGCAGCAGGTCGTTGATCGAGGTCTTGGAGCGGGTCTGGGCGTCGACGCGCTTGACGATGACGGCGCAATAGAGTCCCGGGCCCGGCGTACCGTCGGGCAGCGGCTTGCCCGGCAGGGTGCCCGGCACCACCACCGAATAGGGCGGCACCTTGCCGATATGGACCTCGCCGGTGGCGCGGTCGATGATCTTGGTGGAGGCGCTGATGAAGACGCCCATGGAGAGGACCGAGCCCTCGCCGACGATCACGCCCTCGACGACTTCGGAGCGCGCACCGATAAAGCAATTGTCCTCGATGATGACCGGTTCGGCCTGCAGCGGCTCCAGCACGCCGCCAATGCCGACGCCGCCCGATAGATGCACGTCCTTTCCGATCTGCGCGCAGGACCCGACGGTCACCCAGGTATCCACCATGGTGCCCGTGTCAACATATGCGCCGAGATTGACAAAGCTTGGCATCAGCACGACACCCGGCGCGATATAGGCCGACCGGCGCACCACGCAGTTCGGGACGGCGCGGAAGCCCGCGCCCCGGAATTCCGCATCGCCCCAGCCGGCGAATTTCGACGGCACCTTGTCCCACCAGGTGGCCCCGCCGGCCCCGCCCTCGATGACTGTCATGTCGTTCAGGCGGAAGGACAGC
>JBFFGY010000275.1:0-4118 GCA_041557215.1 Alphaproteobacteria bacterium | reverse complement strand
CGGTTCCGCCCCCCGAATCCCTCAATGACAGGCATCGAAGACCCGCCGAATCGCCCCCTTGCGGGCGTTGCCGGAACAGGAAACTGGTGAAATGCGGAGAAACGCCGGCTTCCGCGACTCAGCCGGCGGTCATCGGGATATTCGTATCGGGTTCTTCCGCGTCATCGATCTCCAGCCCATGCTCGGAAACGAAGGCAGCGCTGGAAAGGACCAGGGAAATCAACTCCGACTGCCTGCCCGTGTTGGTCTTGCTGAAGATCTGCTTGAGCTGGTTGCGCACCGTATTTAGGCTGACGCCCAGGTCGTCGGCGACCTCCTGCGGGCGCTTGCCCTTGACCAGTTCGACCACCACGCGGGCCTCAGCGAAGGTCAGGCCGAAGAGTTTCGCCACCACCTCGGGCGGCACTGTCTGGCGAATTTCCAGGTCGCGGATAAAGACCGCGGCCACCCGCGACCCGCTGTCGCCCGGATTCAGCTCCACCGGCGCCACCTTGATCGATAGCGGCCGGACGCTGTCGCCCCGGTCGATGGTCATCACGCCGGCGCCCTCGTTCTCCTCACAGCCTTCACCGCTGCATGTGGCATAGATCAGGTCGCGCAGATCCTCGATCTGATCGCGCCGGCCGGCGGTTATGCGGCCGTGCGTGAGCCGCAGTCCGTCGCCGCTGTCAAGCAGGCGCGAGGCGCTGCGGTTGGCCAGCAGCAGCCGGCCGTCCCTGTCGACCAGCGCCATGCCGGTGGTCAGCAGGTTCAGGGTCTCCTCGGCCTGCTTGCGCTCGGTAATATCGCGCATGATGACGATGGCCACCGCCTCCGACTGGTAGGTGATATGCGAAATGGCGGCATCCAGCACGAATCGCCCGCCATCCTTGCGGCGACCGGTGAATTCCCGGTATTCGGTTTCGACGACGGTCGGGTCCGCGAGAAGCGTCTGGTCGGCCTCGGCATCGTCCTTCTTGCCGGCCAGCAGCATGTCGGCGTCCTCGCCCAGCATCTCTTCGGCCTCGTAGCCGAAAATGCGGCCCATGGAGGCGTTGGCCGAAGTGATCTTGCCCGATTCGTCGATCGTGACGATGCCGTCGGCAACGCCGTGGATAATGGCGGACAGCATGCTCTCGCTATATTCCAGCGCCTCGCCGCTTTCCGCCAGGGCCGCCGCACCGCGCTGCAGTTGCTTGGCGGCGCGCACCGCGGTGCGCAGGAATGTCACCAGCAGCAGGGCGGCGATCAAGCTGGCGATAACGATCGGCACTAGCAGGTAATCGAAAAGCTCGCCGCCCGGGCGCGTCGGCGACCAGGTAATGGCGGCCATCGCCTCGCCCTGCGGCGGCCTGATGACGATTCCGACGCTGCCCTGGATATCTGTCGCCGGATGCACCCGCAGGTCATCGACGAAGAATTCCGCTGAAATCCGCGCCAGCAGCGGCTTGTCGACTTCATGCAGCAAAACCAGGATCGGACTGCCCGCCGACGTCACGGACGTCCTCACGACGCTGGCCGAGGCAAGATGCAACTGCCCATGATATTTCACGAAGGCCGATGTCCAGTCAGCTTCCGCATCCCGTCCGCTTGCGGTATCCGACACGAACTGTTTCAGGTTCGGGCTGCTTTCCAGACTTTCGCCGAACAGCACCGCGCCCGCCCGGTCCACGATCAGGACCTCGACCGGCCCGTATCCGGTTTCCAGCGATTCGAATCTCTTCGACACCCAGGCCGGGTCGACGCCGAAGGACAGCCCGCGCACCACATCCTCGGAACCGGCCAGCGATGCCGTCAGCCGGCCCAGATCGCGACCGACCATCCGGAAGCCCGATTCGACGAGCTGCTGCGACCGAACCGCCTCGGCATCGTTCTGCTTGCTGGTTCCGGTCAGCAGCACGGAGACGACGACGCCGGCAAGAATCAGCAACACGGCGACCACCGGCGCGATAAGAGCCTGCACCGACATGGCACCTGGCTGGAAACTGTCTTCCCTATCGGACAAGGTTGGCCTCGATCTCGCTACTGTTTAAGACAACCGGGCGTCCACGCCGAGACGCGGCGCCCCGCCCCTTACTCTTCTTTCCGCTTTACCGGCGTTCTAGCGCAATCTCAATATTGCGCGCAAAAAGTATAAAATTCCTTTCCGGCGCCTCAAGGCTTTTCGTCCACCTGCCCCGCCGATGTTATTTCCCAGCTACGCCCCTCCGCCCGCAACCGTTCGCAGGCGTTCGGATAGTCGCCCGTGCAGCCGCCTTGCCGGACCCGGTAAATCCGGAAATAGAATCCTTCGGCCACCGGGTCCAGCAGCTCGGGCACGGGATTTTCCGCCACCTCGCCATGCAGCATCACCACATAGTCAAAGCGGTCCTGCCACATATAGCCGTAATGGCGCTGGTCGCCGACCTGGATATCGCCGGCGAACCAGTCGAAAACAGCCGGGTCGGCCCAGGCGCGCAGGCCGCCGAGGCTGACCGGCCAGCCCACCGGCGTGTCTATTTCCCGCAGTTCCGGCGCCGCCACCACCGGCTGCTTGGCCGGATCGGTGAACAGGGTGGGCAGAAAGACGCTGCGGTCCAGAACCGAGAAATTGGTGAAATGGTAATAGATATCGCGGAAGGCGCCGGGATCGCCCTTCACCGGGATTTCCCTGTCCTGCGCCTGCAGGATGCGCTCGCCCGGTTTGAAGATCGCGGCGGCCGCGCGGTATTCGGCAATCTGCAAATCGTAGACGCGCCAGTCGGCGGTGACGTCCACCAGGCGCGCCCCGAACAGGACGAGGGCCATCACCGCCAGCACCGCCCCGGCCCGCGGCGGCCCGACAAAGCGCAGGCCGGCCGCGGCCAGGAAGGCGAAACCGACCCACAGCCTGACATCCATGCCCCAGACGCCGCCGAAGCGGCCATAGGTCCAGAACGGCGCCGCCAGAGCCACCAGGCCCAGGACAGCCAACGGCAGACCCATGCCGCGCGCCGGGCGCAGCCAGCCCTTCGTCAGGGCAACCAGCAGCACCAGGACGACGAAGAGGATCGATAGCAGGTCCACGGCGTTGATGTTGGTGACCAGCGGCGCGAAAATGCCGCGCAGCCGCTGGGCGGCATTGCCCCAGATCCAGACTGGGTTTTCCACCGGCGGCGGCAGGGCGGCGAGGAACAGGGAGAAGGCGGGCAGGAACTGCGCCGCGCAGAGGATCCAGTCGCGCAGCAGGCCCCGCCAGTCGGGCCAGCGGTCGCGCAGGCGGCCGATCTCCCAGGCGCCGACCATGATGGCGTAGATGCCCAGCGCCATCAGATGCACGAAGAACATTGCCAGCCCGCCCAGGGCGAACAGGGCCGTGCGGCCCCAGCCGGCGCGCTCCGCCGTCGCCACCCAGGCGGCGAAGCCCAGCAGCGCCAGGCCGAGGCCGAACAGGAAATTCAGGAAGCCCCAGATCAATACGTGATTATAGAGGACCAGGAACAATGCCGCCGGCCACACATCGAGCCTACCGTTGATCGCGCGATAGGCGGCCATCGTGCCCACGACGAGCGTCAGCATGCAGACAAGGGTGAACCAGCGCCCCAGCTCCAGCGGGTCGATGAAGCCGGCCAGCGGCGTCAGCAGGAGGTCCACGGCCAGGTTGGGCTGCAGCCCCCAGTTCAGCCGGTAGTTCAGGGCCAGGGCCGGGTCTGAGCCGATCTCGGCCAGGATGCGGATGCGGGCCATGTGGTTCGGCATATTGGCCAGCGGCACCACGTCGACCAGGAACAGCGGCAACAGCGATGCCAGGGTCAGCGCGCCGAACATTGCCAGCAGCGCGCGGCCGCTCAACGACGGCGCCCGCGCCGCACCATCCCGGCCGACGGGGGCACGGCCCGCGGCGGCGGGGTCTGCGTCTGGTACCGGTTGCCCGGATGATTTCATTCTGGCCTCGGACTGCTCTGGCACAAATGGCGAATGGCGAGGCACGGATGCCCCGCCGGGGAAAGCATTGCGCGGATCCGGACCCGTCATTGCGAGGAGGCCGAAGGCCGACGCGGCAATCCAGAATATCGCGGAACCGTCCGTGTCTACTGGATCGCCGCGGCTGCTCCGCAGCCTCGCGATGACGAATCCCGGGTCCGGGCAAAGCTTTTCACCCCGAGGTCATACAGGCTTTT
>JBFFGY010000274.1:0-4155 GCA_041557215.1 Alphaproteobacteria bacterium | reverse complement strand
CGCGGCGGATCAAAGGGCGTTGCGGCGAATGCCGGCATTTCGCTATCTGCAGCGGTAATACGAGGGTGCGGGCACAACGGCTGACCGGTGACCCCTGGGAAGAAGATCCCGCTTGCTACCTGAGCGATGCGGAAATCGGCATTGCCGGCAAGCGCCGCGTCGTCAACCGTCCTTATGAGGGAAAAAGTAATGAAGCGGCTGCTCTGCGCTAGTCTTCTCGTTATTGGTCTGGTTCTCCCTGTTGCCGGCAAGGCGAGCGAAGCGGAGACGCTTTACAGGGACAATTGTGCCGGCTGCCACGGTCTGGACCGGCTGGGAGGCATGGGGCCGGCGCTGTTGCCGGAAAATCTTAGCCGCCTGCGCAAAAAGGCAGCTCTGGGCGTTATCACCAATGGCCTGCCGGCAACACAGATGCCAGCCTATGGCGACAGCTTGAGCGCCGGGCAGATCGAGTCACTGGTCGAACTGATCTACACGCCGCCGGCGGAAATCCCCGAATGGGGCATGAAGGAAACTGCCGCCACGCGCATCCAGCATGTGGATCCGGCGAGCCTTCCCGAGGCCCCGCAGCACAAGGCGGACCCGCTGAACCTGTTCGTCGTGGTCGAGGGCGGCGATCATCATATGACCATACTGGATGGCGACAAATTCGAACCGTTGGCCCGTTTCCCGACGCGCTATGCAGTGCATGGCGGGGCCAAGTTCTCCCCGGACGGCCGCTATACCTATCTGGCATCGCGGGACGGCTGGGTGGCCAAATTCGATCTGCACAGCCTGCAGCTGATCGCCGAGGTGCGGGCAGGTATCAACACCCGAAACATCGCGCTCTCGGGCGATGGGCGCACCATCGCGGTGGCCAACTACCTGCCGCATAACCTGATCATACTGGATGCGGCCGATCTTTCCCCGGTCAAGGTGATCCCGGCGAAAAGCCTTCAGGGTAAAACCTCCAGGGTCAGCGCCGCATATGACGCGACGCCGCGCGATAGTTTCATCGTGGCCCTGAAGGACGTGCCGGAAATGTGGGAGATTTCATATGCGGACAAGCCGCCGTCGCGCTTCGCCGGCTTCGGACATAGCTACGAGCAGGGACATGAGGAAACTTTGATAACTGACCGCTATCCGGTGCGCCGCTTGGAATTGTCAGGTCCTCTTGATGACTTCTTCTTCGACCAGGCTTACCGCCATGTGTTCGGCGCGTCGCGCGATGGCGGCCGTGCAGTGGTGGTGAATATGGATGTCGGTCGCGAGATTGCCGAGGTGCCGTTGCCCGGCATGCCGCATCTAGGATCCGGTATTACCTTCGATTATGGCGACCGGCGGGTGCTGGCGACCCCCCATCTGAAGGAGGGCAAGGTCAGTGTCATCGACATGAAAAATTGGGAGGTGGTCAAGGTAATCGACACGCTAGGCCCCGGCTTCTTCATGCGCAGCCATGCCAACAGCCCCTATGCCTGGGTCGATGTCTTCTTCGGCCCCAACAAGGACGCTATCCATATAATCGACAAGCGCACGCTGGAGGTCGTCAAGACACTGCGACCGGTCCCAGGCAAGGTGGCTGCGCATATCGAGTTCACCCGGGACGGCCGCTATGCGCTGCTGAGCATCTGGGAGATGGATGGCGCGGTCATCGTCTACGACATGGAAACACTTGAAGAGGTGAAGCGCATCCCGTTCGTCAGGCCGGTTGGTAAATACAATGTCTGGAACAAGATTACCCGCGAAGAAGGAACCAGCCACTGAATCGCCGATGTGAGGCTGGCCCGCCCATTTTAAAATTGCCCGACGATTGCCGAACCTGTAGATGAGCGGGCGGGCGTAATTTTGCGCCTTGGGGTAAGAGCGGGAAGAGGCAATGGCCGACGGTTTGGTACAGATTTCCGGTGGACGGGCGACCGACAGGCCGGCCAAGGCCATCCTGCTGGTGTTTTTCGCCGTGGCGATCCTTACCCTGCAGGATGCCGTCATCAAATGGCTGTCGGAACGTTTGCCGGTCATCGAGATCCTGCTGATCCGCAGCCTGATCATGCTGCCGTTCATCCTGGTCGTAGCAGCGGCAACCGGACAATTGCGGCGATTGCGTACCCGCCGCTACGGCGCGCATCTGCTGCGGGCGCTGCTGAATTTCTTGGCCTTCATCACCTATTTCGGGGCGTTGCGCCTGATGCCGCTCGCCGACACGCTGGCGATCGTCTTTTCCGCGCCGATCTTCATCGTGCTGTTCAGTGCCCTTTTCCTGAAGGAGAAGGTAGGCGTCTGGCGCTGGTCGGCGGTGGCGCTAGGATTCGTCGGGGTTCTGGTGATGATCCGTCCCGGGACCTCGATGCTGGACTGGCCGGTGATGCTGGCCGTAATGTCCAGCATCTTCTATGCGCTCTGGATGCTGACCACCCGCACCATGGCCGAAGACGAATCCAGCCTGGGTATGCTGTTTTACGCGACGGTCTTTTTCGTGCTGGCCGGCGGTGTGTTGACGCCGATGGAATGGGTAACGCCGAGCACGCAGGACCTGCTGGTGCTGGCGGGGCTCTCCATTGTCGCCATGGCGGGGCTGCTGATGCTCATCCATTCCTACCGTCTGGCGCAGGCATCGATCCTGGCGCCTTTCGATTATACTTCGATGGTCTGGGCGGTGCTGCTTGGCTGGTTCGTCTGGAACGAACTGCCCGGACCCTGGGTGATCGCTGGAACAGTTCTGGTGGTGCTTGCCGGGCTGATCATCGTGCATCGCGAAGTCCGGATGCCCCATCATGCGGTGTCCCTGCGCGGGCCGACGGACGAGTAGGGCGGGGGCGTTAGAATTTCTCTTCGCCGCGGACTCGCACGCTGTCGGGGAAATCCCTGTAAAGAGCGAAGGACGTGTCGGTCACCAGGCTGTTGACCGCGTGATGCAGCCCTTCCGCAGGGTCGGCGCGCGACGCGACCTGTTCGAAGGCCCTGTCCAACTGCGCCAATCCCTCGATCTCGATGACGATATGGAATTCGGCCAGATGCGACGGACCAAGGCCCAGCTTGCGCCGGCTCAGCCGGTATCCGGCGATGCCGCCGTCATCCCGCAGATGGCCGAGATAGGCGTGGACACGGTCGGTGAATTCCGTGTCCTTCACGCCGTCCTTCAGATTGCACCAGACGTGGTAGTAGTCCATCGTCAACCGCAGGCCGCGATGGCCCGCCTCGCCATGACGCCGATGAGATGAGCGCGATAGTCGGCGGCGGCGTGGATGTCGCTGTTGAGCCCATCCTCCGGCACAACAATGCCCGCGATGGCATCGGGCACGAAATTCGCCGACAGAGCGCTCTCCATTTCAGCAATCCTGAAGACGCCATTCGATCCGGCGCCAGTGACTGCCACCCGCACATTCGCGCCGAACCTGGCGACGAAGACGCCGACGATGGCGTAGCGGCTGGCCGGATTCTTGAACTTCATATAGGCGGCCTTGTCCGGTGCGGGAAAGGCGACGGCGGTCACGATCTCGCTATCGCCCAGTGCGGTTTCGAACAATCCTGTGAAGAACTCGTCCGCCGCCATCGAGCGTTCGTTGGTGGTGATTGTCGCACCCAGCGCCAGGCACGCAGCAGGATAATCCGCCGCCGGGTCGTTGTTGGCGATCGACCCGCCGAGCGTACCGCGGTTGCGCACCTGACGGTCGCCTATATCGCCGGCCAGCGCCGCCAGGGCAGGTATCTTTGCCTGGACATCGGACGAATTTGCAACGTCTGCATGGCGGGCCATCGCGCCGACCGTAACGCTGTCGCCATTTACCGTAATCCCGGTCAGTTCAGCGATGTTGGCTAGATCCACAAGGTCGCTGGGCATGGCCAGCCGCTGTTTCAGGGTTGGCAGAAGCGTCTGTCCACCCGCCAGGAATTTCGGATCGTCGGCCCCGTTGACCAAGGATGCCGCATCCGAAATGGATCCTGGCCGGTGATAGTTGAATTCATACATACCGGCCTACTCCTTCATTGCCGAGGCGCCGGCCTTGATGGATTTTACGATGTTGTGATAACCGGTGCAGCGGCAGAGATTGCCTTCCAGCCCGTCGCGAATTTCCTGCTCGCTGATGTCGGGGCGGCCGCGTACGAGGTCGATCGCGCTCATCACCATGCCCGGCGTGCAGAAGCCGCATTGCAGGCCGTGATGCTCGCGGAATGCTT
>JBFFGY010000273.1:0-4175 GCA_041557215.1 Alphaproteobacteria bacterium | reverse complement strand
GTATATCAAAGCGCTCGCGGCTTGTCATCCCCTTGTTGCGGCAATATCCGGTCCGGCTACATATGGGACCGGCGCCGAACATTGCAACGGTGCTACTCGTCCTCGTCCAGGCCGCCGCGGGTCAGGCGCAGGTCGCGGTGGACATAGACATTCATGATCAGGCCGAAACCGACCATCGCGGTCAGCATCGCCGTGCCGCCATACGAGACCATCGGCAGCGGCACGCCGACCACCGGCACCACCCCCATCACCATGGCGACATTGATGAAGACATAGAGGAAGATCGTCGTGGTCAGGCCCAGCGCCACCAGCCGGCCGAAATGGTTGCGGCTGCGCAGGGCAATGGCGAAACCGTAGCCCAGCAGGATGGTATAGAGGCCGATCATCCCCAGCCCGCCCAGAAGGCCGAATTCCTCGGCCAGCATGGTGAAGATGAAGTCGGTCTGCTTTTCGGGCAGGAAGCCGCCCTGACTCTGCGTGCCCGCGCCGAAGCCGCGTCCTGTAAGCCCGCCCGAGCCCAGCGCGATCTGCGACTGCATGATGTGGTAGCCGGCACCGGTCGGGTCGGTGCTGGGGTCCAGGAAGGTCAGCACGCGCTTTTTCTGGTAGTCGTGCAGCACGAATTTCCAGGCCAGCGGAATCGCCGCCAGCCCCATGATGCCGCCGAGGATGAATTTCCACATGCGCACGCCGGCCATGAAGAACATGGCGACGCCGCCCACCATCAGCATGCCGGCGGTGCCCAAGTCCGGCTGGCGCAACACCAGCGCCACCGGCGTCAGGATCATCCCGACGGGGACAAGCAGATAGAGAATGCGGCCGGTATTCTCGTAGCTCACCGAATGGAAATAGCGGGCCAGGGCGAGCACCAGCCCCACCTTCATGACCTCGGAGGGCTGCAGCAGGAATACCTTCAGGTCGATCCAGCGCTGCGCGCCCATACCGATCTTGCCGGCGATCTCCACGCCCACAAGCAGCACCAGCGCGACGCCGTATATCAGGTAGGCATATTGCAGCCAGATCCGGAGATCGACGACCGCGACGATGAGCAATGCCGTGATACCGACGAAGAAACGGAACATATGCCGTTTGGCCCAGGGATCCCAGCTGCCGATTGCGTCCGGATTATCTCCGCCGGCCGCCGAATAGAGCATGGCGATGCCGATACAGCCGACGACCACGATCAGGAAGATCATCGACCAGCTGATCTGGCCAAGCCGTTCCTGGACCGTCATCTCGCCTGGGCGCTGGAAAAGGCCCGCCATGGTCAGCCCTGCCCCCGGCCTTGGGCACGGGGCCCAAGCGCCAGCCGCGACGGCCTTCCGTTCGCCGCCAGTTGCTGTTCGCGGCGTTCCAGTTCCTGCATGATGTCGCGCGCCACGGGCGCGGCGGCGGCGGAACCGCTGCCGCCATGTTCCACCAGCACGGAAACCGCGTAACGCGGATCCTTGTAGGGTGCGAAGGCGACGAACAGGGCATGGTCGCGCCGCAGCCATTCCAGTTCCTCGTTCTTCAGAACGCGGTTGCGGCGCTCGGCTTCCGAAATCCGGCGAACCTGCGATGTGCCGGTCTTGCCCGCCATCGTCCAGGACGAATTGACCAATCTGGAGCCCCGGGCGGTACCTTCCTCGTGATTGACCACCTGGTTCATCGCGTTGCGCACAAGCGTGAGCCAGTTTTCCTTCAGGTCCAGAGCCGCAAATTCGGGCGCCGGCCTTGCAATGACATTCTCTTCGTCAAAGATGTCGCGCGTCAGATGGGGTGTGACCGCCTTGCCGCTGGCGATGCGGGCCGCCATCTGGCAAAGCTGCAGCGGGGTCGCCAGCACGTAACCTTGGCCGATAGCCGCCACCAGCGTATCGCCCCCGCGCCAGTAATCGCCGATCGTGGCCTGTTTCCAGCCCTCGTCGGGAATGACGCCAGGATATTCGCCGCTGATGTCGATTCCGGTGCGTTCGCCCAGTCCGAATCTGCGGGCCATGACGGCGATCCGGTCGATGCCAAGCTTCTGCGCCAGCTCGTAATAGAAGATGTCGCAGGATTGGCGGATGCTGCGGGTCATATTGACATGGCCGTGACCCCAACGCTTCCAGCAATGAAACTTGCGGTCGCCAAATTCGATATAGCCCTTGCAGGTGGTCGTGAAACCCGCGCCGTAACCGGCTTCGAGCGCGGCCAGCAGGACCATCATCTTGAAGGTCGATCCCGGGGCATACTGGCCGGCGAGGGGCTTGTTGGTCAGGGGCTTGTATGGATTGTCGCGGATATTTTCCCAGTCCGGCACGCTGATGCCGTTGGGGAACAGGTTGGCGTCATAGCCGGGCGTCGACACCAGGGCGAGCACGTCGCCGGTTTCGACCTCCATCACGGCGGCGGCGGCGGCATGCTGGTCGGACAGGCGGTCGATGATGAATTGCTGCAGCCCGACATCCAGGGTCATTACGATGTCGTGCCCCGGCATGGCATCCACCCGGCGCTCCTTCAGTTCCCTGATTTCGCGGTTCAGGTTGTTGACCTCCACCTCCGTGGTCCCCACCTTGCCGCGCAGCGTTTTCTCGTATTTATGCTCGATGCCGGTTTTGCCGATCCGGTAGGAGGGAAGTTCCAGCGCCGAATCGGCGTCGTTGGCCAGTTCTGTTTCGTTCACCGCACCCACATAGCCGACAACATGCGCGGTGATTTCACCCAGCGGGTAATGGCGCCCCAGCTCCTCTTCGATGGCCACACCGGGGAGGTCCGGCGAATTGACCTCGATGCGGCTGAGTTGCTCCCAGACAAGGCCCTGGCGAATAGGCACCGGCAGGAAACCGCGGCGGTTCCGCTTGTTCTTCTTGACCTTGGCGAGGATTCGCTTCCGGTCCTCGGCCGGGATTTCGACGATGCGGGCCAGCGCGTCCAGGGTCGCCTCGATATCGCCGGCCTGGTCGGGCACGAGGTTCAACTGATAGTTCAGCGTGTTTACGGCCAGCGGCTCGCCGTAACGGTCGACGATATAACCGCGGCTGGGCGGCAGAAGCTTCAGATTGATGCGGTTGTCCTCGGCCATCAGGCGGTAACGCTCGCCCTCGCTGACCTGCAGCGAATAGAGCCGCCCCCCAAGCCCCGCCAACAGCAGCAGCTTGCCGCCCGCCAGCAACAGGGCGCGGCGAGCGAAAACGTCGGCTCTGCTTTTTTCGGCCATGCGTCAGTCCATGAAATCCCCGCCGCCGCGCGGCAGCGCCCTCTGGGCGAGGGCGAAGGCCAGGGTCAGAATCGGATAGAGCGCGACGGTGGTAAGGAATTCGAAAAGCACCGGCCAGGGCGCGATCGGAGTCAGGGTCAGTAACGAGACCAGCAGCCAGCGCAGGGTTTCCGCCGACAGCGCCACCAGCGCGAAAATCAGCCACAGCGCGATGAAGGTGCGTTCGCCGACATTGCGCTGCTGGGCGGCCACGAACCAGTAGACGGCGATCAGGACGAAGGCGTTGACCCCGAAGGGTTCGCCCTCCAGCGCATCATGCAGCAGGCCGATGACGAAGACGACCGTCGCCGGCAACAGGTCGGGGCGATGCAGGCCCCAGTAAAACACCCCCATCAGCAGGAAATAGGGCGTTACCGCGCTATCGCCCGGCAGCGAGAAAGGAAGTTGCCCCAGAAGAAGCAGGAACAGCAGGAAGAGCGACGGCGTGATATTGCGCGCAGCCGCGTCAAGGCTGTGCCATGAAGAACCGCTCATCGGGTTACCGGTCGATCGGACCGAGGTCCTGGTCCTGCAGAACGCCGGTCAGGCCAAAATCCATCAGCCGGACGAATTCCAGGCGATCGGGCGCCAGGAAGGGCTGAACCCTCAGTTCGGCGCCGCTCTCCTCGCCGGTCACGATGACCTTGCCGACGGGAAGCCCGGCCGGGAAGGCGCCGCCATGGCCGGATGTAACCACCAGATCGCCGGCGCCGATGCTGCGTTCCGGCGGCAGATATTTCAGTGTGGCGAGATCGCTGTTGTCGCCGGTCAGAATAGCGCGCTCGCGGCTTTCGCCGACGAGAACCGGGAGGCGGCTGTTGAGGTCGGTGACCAGGAGGATGCGGCTGGACCGGTAGCCGACCTCGGCGACACGGCCGATGAGGCCGTTATTGTCCACCGCCGCCAAGCCCTTGTGGACGCCGTCGCGGGCGCCGACATTGACCAGGACGCTGCG
>JBFFGY010000272.1:0-4178 GCA_041557215.1 Alphaproteobacteria bacterium | reverse complement strand
TCCGTAAAGGCACGACGTTCCGGCTCCTGGCCTCTCTGCGCTACCGGTCTCTGGCGTTCCCACGGGTTCCGATAGGTCTCCGGAAGGTATCCCCGGTCGATCAGCCATCGCCAGTAGCCTGGATATGTGGAGATCATGCGATTGACGGTGCCGACAGACCTCTTGGGCTTAAGGACCTTTCGGACGAACTCGGATGCAGCCCGCCTGTCAACTTCCTCTATCATCGCGTGGCGCTTCTGGAGAAGTCGCAGGTTACTCTTATGCATGTCCTTGGTCTTCTGCGATCCCCGTGCTTCGGCCAACCATGGCTCCTCGTAATCTAGCAGCGGTGTCCGTTCCCCGGAAGCGATCTGCCAGAACCGCGTGGCCTCTTCCTTTGTCGAACTGGCATCAAAGGCCTCTTCGGCGTCAAGGGTGGTCGGCGGGGCTCCCTTCTTCCATATCTGATCAGCCTCATCGCCAATCAGATCACGGATAGCGGTTCGCTCCTCTTCCGATTTGGCCTTGGCAAGGACATCCCGCCAGACGAGCGCATGGACAGCCACGCGGTCATCGCCACGCGCCTCCTGGATAACATGCTTCCAATGGGCTATCACAGGGCCGACAAGCCGCTTTGCCTCATGCAGGCTTTCGGTCTTGAGGGACTGAACATACCGTCGTCGCCCAATGATGCCCCGCACATCAGCGGGTATATCCAGGACCGCGTACCAGAGCCTGCGACGTCTTTCCAAGTTGTTTGGCAATACCGATTCCCCACACGTTTTCCCCACACGGAAATCCTGAAAAACCCAATAATCAAGGGTGGTTGCGGGGGTGAGGCATACTCAATTTTGCCCACGCTAAGGGAATCCATCAAAATCGATGTTGCGATCGCGCCAGAACTCTGGCTTGCCCGCGTGGACACCGGCGAACTGGAAAACGCAATCCTTAATCTCGCGATCAATGCACGCGACGCCATGCCCGAAGGCGGAAAGCTGACGATCGGAGCAGAGAATGTCACGCTGACCGAAAGCCAAGCCAGGCAATTCGACAATGCCGCACCAGGCGAATATGTCCGGCTATCCATGATCGACACGGGTACGGGCATGCCGCCTGAGGTGCTGGAACACGCCTTCGAACCATTCTTTACGACCAAGGCATTCGGCGACGGCAGCGGGCTGGGACTGAGCATGATCTATGGCTTCGCCACTCAATCCGGCGGTTTCCCGGCCATCGAAAGTCTTCCCGACGAGGGCACCACTGTCAGCCTGTATCTTCCGCGCGCCGAGGCATCCGAAATACAGGAAAAGGACTGCCGGCCTCTTTGCCGGCCGGCGGCCCAGGGCAACACCATCCTGGTGGTGGAGGACGACCCCGATGTCCGCAGGCTGACGGTAACCCTGCTGAAGGCAAAGGGATATACCGTCCTGGAGTCGGAAACGGGCGAAGAAGCACTGAGATTGATTGCGGAGAACTGGGAAATCGAGCTTCTGCTGTCGGACGTCGTGCTTGCGGGGGAATTAAGTGGCCCGGCAGTCGCCGAAATGGCGTTAAAGGACCGTCCGGACCTGCGCATCCTGTTCATGTCCGGCTATGCCGAGGATGTTATCCGCCGTGACCGCGAGGGGGCCGGCCGAACTGTGGACGCCGAGCTGCTGGCGAAGCCCTTTACGCGGGCTCAACTGACTGAGAAGGTCGAGGCCGCCCTGCAGGCCGAGCAGATTTAGCCAACATAGCGAAAGAATTGGCTGGGGCGGCAGGATTCGAACCTGCGATCACGGGATCAAAACCCGGTGCCTTACCGCTTGGCTACGCCCCATTCGCGTCCGGCGGGCCGCAACATAGGGCCAAGGCGCTGCGTCGGCAAGAGGGTAAAGCTCACCCGCACCCAAGCGAAACGGCCTCCTATGGCCTGTAAATCTTCAGGGTGGGCAATTGCTATCAAAGAAAACCGTTCAGGATCGAATCATCGTCGGCTTGATCCACCATCCGTCACGCGTGATCGCTGCGGCGGCGCGCGTGGCCGCGGCCTCGTCGTCAAAGAGTCCGAAGCAGGTCGCGCCGCTTCCCGACATCCTTGCCAGATGGCAGCCGGGTAGCGCTTCCAGTTCGGCAAGCACATCGCCGATGACCGGCGCCAGGGCGATGGCGGCCTCGGTCAGATCGTTGCCCCGGTCATCCAGCAGCGCCGCAAGTTCCCTAGCGTCGGTTGGAGTATCGGAGAAAGTCGCGGGCGGAGAAAACCCGCCGCGGCGCCGGGCAAACACCGAAGGCGTCGACAGCGCCACGCCGGAATTTACCAGCAACAAACCCGCACCGGTTAGCGCGGGCGCCGGTGTGATCACTTCGCCAATACCGGCTACGAACGAAGGCCTTCCCGCGAGGCAGACCGGAATGTCCGCACCAAGCCCCAGCGCAATTCCCGGCAGATCCACATCCGCGTCGGCAATGTTCCAGAACTGCATAAGGCCCAGCAGCGTTGCGGCGGCATCGGCGGACCCTCCACCCAGGCCGGCGGCCGCGGGTATGTTCTTGATTAGGCGTGCCGTCATGCCGCGATAGATATTGGCTTGCTGCGCCAGGGCCCGCGCCGCGCGCAGGACGAGGTTTTCGTCATCCGGGCCGGCATTTTCTGCGAATTCGCCCTCTACCGAAAGCGACAATTCGCGACCCGGCGAAATCTCCAGCTCATCCGCCAGGCCGGTGAAGACGATCAGACTGTCCAGCAGATGGTAACCATCATCGCGCCGCCCCGTGACATGGAGATAAAGATTGATTTTGGCCGGGGCCGTCAGGCGGAGCGTGCCCTGGGTGTCGCCGCTCAACCGCTATTCCCGCCGGACTCTGTTTCCGGCAGCCCCACTTCCAGCTTCTTTTCGATTTCGCTGCGCAGGTCGTCTTCCGGATCCAGGCCAAGGACACGGCGCCATTGTATCCGGGCCTCTTCCTGTCGCCCGACACGCCAATAGGCGTCTCCCAGATGATCGTTGATAACGGGGTCCTGTGGACGCAGGGCTACCGCACGCTCGAGATAGACTACCGCGTCCCCAAATTCACCGAGCTTGTAGAGCGCCCACCCCATGCTGTCGACGATATAGCCGTCGTCCTGACGCTGGGCGACCGCACGCTCCAGCATATCGCGTGCCTGGTCCAGATTCCTGCCCATCTCGACCCAGCTATAGCCCAGATAGTTAAGGACAAAGGCCTGGTCCGGCGCCAGCTCCAGCGCCTTCAGGAAATCTTTTTCCGCGCGATCCCATTGGTTCGACCGCTCCAGGGCAATGCCGCGGCTGTAAAGCACCATCCAGTTATCCCGGGGAACCTCACCCATGCGTTCAACGGCCTGATCGTAGGCAACGACAGATTCCGCATAGCGTTCCTCGTAACGCAGTATATTGCCCAGACGCACCAGCGCATCGCTGCGGTAAGGACGTTCAGCCGCCATATCCCGCAACAATTCGACAGCGCCCGCGACGTCACCCAGTTCATACAGGTCGTCAGCCAGGCGAAGACGCGCCGCCCAGCCATATGCGCCCTTCTTGTCGATGCCGCGATGAATCTCTGCCGCTTCTTCATAGCGCCCGAACCCCTCATAAAGGTCGGCCAGCAGCAGCTGCGCCAGCGGGAAATCCGGCCGCAAATAAAGCGCCAGGCGGCAATATATCAGCACGATCTCACCCGCCCTGTCCTTTGGCAGGATCGACGCTATATCGAAAAAGCCCTCGGCCATGCCATGGGCGGCATTCGCGATTCGCGGTTCCGGTCTCTGCCCGGACGCTATCCGCTCGCGCGCAACCTCGAACAGAAGACTGTCCTTGTCCGCGCCCGTATGCGCGTCGTACAGAGCCAGGGCCTCTTCCGGCCGGCCTGCACGTTCGAGAAACGGGCCGTAGGCGCGCACCACGCGGCTCGGCGCCGAGGCCACATCGTCACCCAGGGCTGCACGGTATGCGGTCTCGGCCGCAGCCGCCTGACCGGCAAAATCATTGAGGAATGCCTCGTGAAGCTGCTGCAGGGTTTCGAAGCCGCTTTCCTTGTTCAGCGGCGCCAGGGCCGCCACCGCGCCGGCCGGCTCGTTTGCACCGGCATGGGCCCAGGCAAGGGCAAGCGGCACCGCGTAACGGGCAAGATCTTCTCTTTCAACCGCCTCAAGGCGGTGCAGGGCCTCGGCAAAATCTCCCTCACGGGCCGCGGCCGCC
>JBFFGY010000271.1:0-4191 GCA_041557215.1 Alphaproteobacteria bacterium | reverse complement strand
CCTCTGGTCCTGGGGGGCGCGGCCGTCGGTGCCACCGTTGTCGCGCAGGACCGCCCAGTCCGCGAGGCCGTTGCAGACACGAAAATCCACGCAAGTATCGACCGCAAGCTTTTCGAGCATAATATCGATATTTTCCAGCAGGTGGATATTTCCGTGACGGAAGGACGAGTATTGCTGACGGGCATCGTCCCGCAGCCGCAGGACCGCATCGATGCCGCCCGTATCGCGTGGCAGGCTGACGGCGTGCAGGAAGTCATCAATGAGATCGAGGTAAAGGACAAGAGTTCCCTGTCCGATGCCGCGCGCGACAGTTGGATCACAACGAAACTGCGCAGCAAGATCACCTTCGATGAACAGATCAGTAGCATCAATTACACGATCGATACCGTGAACCAGAAAATCTACCTGTCCGGTATAGCCCAAAGCCAGGCAGAACTGGACAGGGTGGTGGCCTATGCGCGCGCGATCGATTACGTGCGCGGCGTGATCCCCTATGTCCGGGTCAAGCAGCCGGCCGGCGCCGGCAATTAGCACATGGCCGGCAGGGACAGGACCGTAACGCTCCTTCGCCGACTCGGCGAAACGCCGGCCGAAAAATTCGATATTGCCGAAATGGCGCTGTTACTGGCGTCCCTGAACCGTCTCACGGTGTCACTGGGCCGGTACCGCGACCACATCAAGTTGCTCGCGAACGATCTGTCCAGAGCCGCAACCGGCCCGGATACGCTCGAAAAACGCACAGCAGTACTTGCCGAGGTAATATTCGATGCGTACGGATACCAGGGAGACCGCCGAACCTATAACGACCTGCAGAATGCCAATCTTATCCGTGTCATTGACCGGCGGCGCGGGCTTCCCGTGGCGCTGGGTATTCTGATGATCGCCGCGGCGCGCGCCCAGGGGTGGGAGATCGCAGGCTTGCGCTTTCCCGGACATTTCCTGTTGCGCATGGAATTTCAGGGCCAGCGCGCCATTCTGGATCCGTTCGAGCGGGGCCGGCCGGTTTCCGCCGCGGATATGCGCGGCCTGCTCCGCTCGCTGGAGGGCGACAACGCCGAATTGACTTCCGACCACTATGAGGATGCCAGCGATCGCGAAGTCCTGGTGCGGCTGCAGAACAATATACGCATGCGACAAGCCCAGAGCGGCGACAATCTTGCAGCGTCCTCTACCCTCGAAACGATGCTGATGATTGCCCCGGATGACAAGACACTGTGGCGCGAAAAAGCGCTGCTGTCGGCTCAGTTGGGCAGGATCGAGGGGGCGCTTGCGGCGCTTGAGGAATATATCGCGCGGGAGACGCTCGACGGGCCACGGCACGACGCGGCGCTGCTTTTGCAGAAACTGCGTGGACAGGACGCCTGAACCGGTCCTATATCAGGCAACGCCCGCACCGATATCCGCAACCCCCCGGGAGGAACCCATGAGCCTGGCCGTCGCCATTCAGATGGACGCCATCGAATCCATCAATATCGACGCCGACAGCACCTTCGTGCTGGCGTTGGAGGCACAGCGTCGCAGCCATGCACTTTATTATTACCTGCCTCATGCGCTGACCTTCGAGGATAGCCGGCTTTACGCCAGATCGCAGCGGCTGGAAGTGCGCCGCGAGAAAGGAAACCATTTCACCCTGGCAGATCTGGAAAGGCTGGACCTTGCCACCATGGACGTGGTCTTGATGCGCCAGGACCCGCCCTTCGATATGGCCTACATCACCGCCACCCATCTTCTGGAGCATATCCACCCGAAAACGCTGGTGGTCAACGATCCCGTATCCGTGCGCAACGCGCCGGAGAAGCTGTTCGTCACCCATTTCCGGGAATTGATGCCGCCGACCCTGATCACCAGCAGTCGCGAAGAGGTCGAAGCTTTCCGCCGCGCCCACAAGGACATCATCGTCAAGCCGCTGTTCGGCAATGGCGGGGCGGGCGTATTCCACCTTTCGCCGGAAGACGAAAACCTCAGCGCCCTCCTGGAACTTTTTACCGAACTTTATCGCGAACCGTTGATCGTCCAGCAATATCTGCCGGCCGTGCGAAAGGGCGACAAGCGCATAATCCTTGTGGATGGAGAGCCGGTCGGGGCGATTAACCGGGTGCCGCCGCCGGGCGAAGCCCGATCGAACATGCATGCGGGCGGAAAGCCGCTGAAATCGACCCTGACCAGCCGCGAACGGGAAATTTGCGAAGCGATCGGCCCGACCTTGCGGGAAAAGGGAATGATCTTCGTCGGCATCGACGTGATCGGCGACTGGCTGACCGAAATCAACGTGACCTCGCCAACCGGCATACAGGAAATCAACCGTTTCGATAACGTATCGATCGAAAGCCTGGTCTGGGACGCAATCGAACGCCGGGTATCGGAAACGACCACCCGCCTGCCGGCTTGAGCCTTAGAGACCGATAGCGGCCCGCTGCGCCGCAGCCAGTTCGTCAGTACCCTTCCGGGCCAGCACCATCAGTTGGTCGAACTGTTCCTGGCTGAATGGTTCCGCTTCCGCCGTGCCCTGGACCTCGACAATTCCGCCGGACGCGGTGAAGACGAAATTTGCGTCGGCCTCTGCCGTGGAATCCTCCGCGTAATCCAGATCCAGAACCGCGTCCCCCCGCCACAGCCCGCAGGATACTGCGGCGACCTGGTCGCGCAGCGGAATCTCCTTGATTGCGCCGATGGTCTTCAGATGGTCGAAGGCCATGTGCAATGCGACCCAGGCCCCGGTTATCGAAGCGGTGCGCGTGCCGCCATCGGCCTGCAAGACATCGCAGTCGACGGTGATCTGCCGTTCCCCGAATCCGTCCAGCCGGGTCACCGCGCGCAAGGACCGCCCGATCAGCCGCTGGATTTCCTGGGTGCGCCCCGTCTGCTTGCCGCGCGCCGCCTCACGGTCGGTGCGCGACCCGGTCGAGCGCGGCAGCATGCCGTATTCTGCGGTAACCCAGCCCTTGCCGGAATTGCGCAGGAAGGGCGGCACCCGCTCTATCACGCTTGCCGTGCACAGCACATGGGTGTCCCCGAAACGTGCCAGGCAGGAGCCTTCGGCATGTTTGGCGAAGCCGGGCTCCAGGATGACCTTGCGCATTTCGTCGGCCGCGCGGTTGGATGGGCGCATGAAATATCTCCCCTGTTGCGTTCCTGCCATTGGGCGGGCGGACATTAACCGCCGGCCTCGCCCGCGTCCACCCTGTGCTTGAAGTGGCGTGCGCGACGACGACGACGCATTGACCATGGCATGGGCGCTCACTACATTCGCGGCATCATGATAACCGAACTGAACGAACGGTCGCGCGAGATTTTGCGGCACGTGGTCGAGGCATATGTCGAGACCGGCGAGCCGGTGGGGTCGCGCACGCTTTCGCGCCGGCTGGGAATGCAGCTTTCGCCGGCGACGATCCGCAATGTCATGGCGGATCTGGAAGAGTTCGGGCTGCTCTATGCGCCGCATACCTCGGCCGGGCGCCTGCCGACCGAACGGGGCCTCAGGCTTTTTGTCGACGGTATCCTGCAGGTCGGCGTGCTGACAAAGGACGAACGCACCAGCATCGACAGCCAGTGCCGGGTATCCGGACGCAACATGCCGCAGGTTCTCGAAGAGGCCAGCGCCCTGCTGTCGGGCCTTTCGCATTGCGCCGGCTTGGTGGTCGCGCCCAAACGGGACGCACGACTCAAGCATATCGAGTTCATCAATCTCGGCCCCGGCCGCGCCCTGGTCGTCATGGTCGACGAGCATGGCGGGGTGGAAAACCGCGTTATCGATCTGCCGCTTGGAATGCCGGCCTCCAGTCTCGTCGAAGCCAGCAACTTCATGGCCGCAAAACTGGTGGGCCGGTCCCTGTCGGAGGCGCGCAAGGAAATCATCGACGAAATCAGGAGCCAGAAAAGCCAGCTCGACCAGTTGAGCAGCAAGGTGGTTGAGGCCGGCCTGGCAACCTGGTCGGACGACAAGGCGGGCGGCGTGCTGATCGTTCGCGGCCAGGCGAACCTGCTCGATGACGTGAACGCCATCGCCGACCTCGAACATATCCGCGCCCTGTTCGAGGCGTTGGAAACCAAGGAGGCACTGATGAAACTGCTGGATGCTGCCGATTTGGCCGAAGGCGTGCAGATTTTCATTGGTGCGGAGAGCGAACTCTTCACCCTGGCTGGCGCTTCCATGGTGATCGCGCCCTACGCCAACAGTGAGGAAAAGCTGGT
>JBFFGY010000270.1:0-4274 GCA_041557215.1 Alphaproteobacteria bacterium | reverse complement strand
TGGCCTGCAGGACGGCTACGTCCTGATCGCCGCCGGGGGAAAGCTGGCGCGCGAAGGCATGGGATGGCCCGTTGAGCGGTTCGCGGAACTCGCCCGGCGCCTGGCGATCGAGGGGCGCCGCCCGGTTATCATCGGGGAGGAAGCCGACGCCGCAGCCAACAGGATTATTGCCGCCGCATCGCCCGAGGCCAAGGACCTCACCGGCAAAACGTCGTTGTTCGACGTCGCCGTACTTGCAACCCATGCCAGCGCAGCGCTCGGCAACGACAGCGGGATTGTACGCCTGCTGGCATCCGTCGGCTGCCCCACGGCAATAATGTTTTCGTCGCAGTCGGATCCTGACCGGGATTCGCCGCGCGGGCGCTATGTCGTGATGCTCCGCCAGCAGAATCTGACCGACTTGCCGGTCAGCGAGGTTGCGGCAGCCTTGCGCTTGCGCTAGATGAAGGCGCTTGATACGGCGAAAGCCGTGGAAAGATTAAAGCGCACAGGTCCAAACAAGCCCGGATATCATGGTAGCCATTACGCTTCCGGACGGTAGCGTCCGCGAATATGAAAACCCGGTCAGCGGCGCCGAACTGGCCGCCTCGATCGGCCCCGGCCTGGCCAAGTCGGCACTGGCCGTGATTGTGGATGGCGAGGTCAAGGACCTTGCCCACCGGATCGACGGCGAGGCGGCCGTTTCGATCGTTACCCGCGACAGCGAGGAGGCCCTGGAGCTTCTGCGCCACGATGCCGCCCACGTGATGGCCGAGGCGGTGCAGGAACTTTATCCGGGCGTGCAGGTGACCTTCGGTCCGGCCATCGAGGACGGTTTCTATTACGATTTCTACCGCGATCAGCCTTTTACGCCTGAGGATCTGGAAAAGATCGAGAAGCGAATGCAGGAAATCGTCGAGCGCGACGAGCAGATCATCCGCGAGATATGGGACCGCGACGAGGCAATCCGGTTTTTCAAGGACAAGGGCGAAAACTTCAAGGCAGAACATATCGAGACCTTGCCGCATGACGTGGATATCTCGATCTATCGCCAGGGCAACTGGCTTGACCTTTGCACCGGCCCGCACTTGCCTTCGACAGCAAAGCTGGGCAAGGCCTTCAAACTGATGAAGCTGGCAGGCGCCTACTGGCGCGGCGATGCGCGCAATACCCAGCTCCAGCGCATTTACGGCACCGCCTGGCGCAACGAAAAGGAACTGAAAGCCTACCTGACCCGGCTGGAGGAAGCCGAAAAGCGCGATCACCGCCGGTTGGGACGGGAAATGGACCTGTTCCATATTCAGGAAGAGGCCGCCGGCAGCATCTTCTGGCATCACAAGGGCTGGATTCTTTATCGTGCCTGTCAGGCCTACATGCGGCGGCGGCTGGAGGCTTCGGGTTACATCGAAGTGAAAACCCCGCAGTTGGTGGACCGGGCGCTCTGGGAACGGTCTGGCCACTGGGAGAAGTTCCGCGAGAACATGTTTGTCGCGGAGGTCGACGAGTCCGGGTCCGGGGACGGCACGACCAGCAAGATGCTGGCGTTGAAGCCGATGAACTGCCCCGGTCATGTGCAGATCTTCCGCCAGGGCATCAAGAGCTACCGCGACCTGCCGCTGCGCATGGCCGAGTTCGGGTCCTGCCACCGCTATGAACCGTCGGGGGCGCTGCATGGGCTTATGCGTGTGCGCGCCTTTACCCAGGACGACGCGCATATCTTCTGCACCGAAGACCAGATCACGTCGGAAACCGAGGCGTTCTGCGATCTGCTGTTGTCGATGTATCGCGATTTCGGCTTTACCGACGTGAAGGTGAAGTTCTCAGACCGTCCCGACGTGCGGGCCGGCGAGGATGCGATCTGGGACAAGGCGGAATCGGCCCTGCTGGAAGCGACCAAGGCTGCCGGCCTGGAATATACGCTGAACCCGGGAGAGGGTGCCTTCTACGGTCCGAAGCTGGAGTTCGTCCTGAAGGACACGCTGGGCCGCGACTGGCAATGCGGCACGCTGCAGGTTGATTTCGTGTTGCCGGAACGGCTGGATGCGACCTATGTGGGCGAGGATGGCGTCAAACATCGCCCCGTGATGCTGCATCGCGCCATCCTGGGGTCGTTCGAGCGCTTCATCGGCGTGTTGATCGAACATTATGCGGGCCGCTTCCCGATGTGGCTGGCGCCGGTGCAGGCGGTCGTTGCAACCATCACCAACGATGCCGACGATTATGCCGTGAAGGTGCACAGGGCACTGACCGAAGCCGGAATCCGCGCCGAAATCGACACGCGGCCCGAAAAGATCAACTACAAGGTCCGCGAACACAGCCTCGCCAAGGTGCCGGCGATCCTGGTCGTCGGCGCGCGCGAAGCGGAGGCCGGCAGCGTTGCAATACGGCGTCTGGGCGGCAAGGATCAGGAAATTCTTGCGCTTGACGATGCATTACATACACTTGTTACTGAATCGCAGCCGCCCGATCGTTAATCAGATCGCCGGCGCGGTACATGAAATGTCTATTGTTGAATTGAAAATCAGGAGGGTTCTATAGCCAGACCACCACGCCATGCGGGACCGCCCGAACGTCAGGGGCCCCGTATCAACGAATTCATCACGGTTAAATCCGTCCGCCTCGTCGATGAAGAAGGCGAAATGATAGGCGTCGTTTCCATCGATGACGCCATGAGTCGCGCTGCGAGCGCCGGGCTGGACCTTGTAGAGGTTTCGCCGAATGCGGACCCGCCGGTATGCAAGATTCTCGATTACGGGAAGCTCAAGTACCAGGAACAGAAGAAGAAGAGCGAAGCCCGCAAGAAGCAAAAGATCATCGAGGTCAAGGAAATCAAGATGCGCCCGAACATCGACACGCATGATTATGGCGTGAAGATGAAGGCCATCCTTAAATTCATCGGCGAGGGCGACAAGGTAAAGGTGACCATCCGCTTCCGAGGCCGCGAAATGTCGCATCAGGAACTGGGTATGCAGTTGCTGAACCGCGTGCGCGATGAAACCAGTGAGGAAGCCAAGGTCGAGCACGAGCCTACGATGGAAGGCCGCCAGATGATCATGGTTCTGGCACCTACCAAGTAACTTCCGGAAATGCCGGCCTGATCGGGGCGTGGGCCAGTCTGCCCACGCCTCTGCCGGCGGCCTTCAGTCCTGTTCCAGTTCGCCCATGGCCTCTTGCAATTCGGCCAGCGCCGATTCAACCTGTCTGAGTTTTCGCGATACGAGCCACTGGCTGGCCATTGCCGTAACGGGTGTCAGCATCGCGAAGCCAATGCCCACCCACCAGAGCCAGGACATTCCGGGGAACAGGGCAGCGAAAAGCCCGATGAACGCAAAGCCGATTGTCCAGCGGATCAGCCAGAGAACAACGCGACGGCATGAGAAGCCAGACCAGCCGCGCCGGAGAGATCGGAGCTCTTCTCGGTTTTCGCTGAAATTGCCGTTCATTCGCCGGGCGGTCAGGCGCTCTTTCGGTCCTGTTCGACCGTAATGGCCTCGAATTTCCGCCACAGGACACTCAAGGCCAGTTTCGCCGCGCCACGCTCACCCTGCGAGGGATGTTCGGCCGCCGTGAAATCGAGGAAGCCGCGGATCGCGGACTTTTCCCCAGGCGTAAGGACATCAAGGAATTTGATGAAGTGCTCGCGCGCGGGATCGTCCTCGTTCCGCAGGGGCAGGAACAGGCTGAGAAGCAGGTTGTTGGTGTAGACCCAGTCTTTCGGCGCATGAAATGTAGCCAGCAGATATGCCGGGAGATAATAACGCTGCGCCTGCGGTTCCATCGACCACAGGAGATCGGCATGTTCGATAACGAACTCGGGATCGAGTTCGTACCAGCGACGTCCGCTGAACAGATCTTGGATTGCCTGGCTGTCGGCTGCTTTGCCCGCTCCGGAAACCAGGTCGTCCCCAGTCGGCGGCGGATGGCTGCGGAAGCTCTTCTGCAGCAATTGCTGTATGTCGCCCTTCGTCAATTCGATCTCGTTTTTTTTGGCCGTTGTATTTTGTCTCAAGATCGCATGTTTTTACTGCGTAATTATTAACGGTCGAGGCGTTTTGAGAATGTTTTCAGCCCCTGCCCACGAAAATCGGTCGGAAAGGCCGGCCGCCGGGGCAATTACTTCCGCCTGCCCCCTTGCATAGGCCGCCCTGTGCCGTTATAAGGCCGCGCGGCGTGGGATGAATTAATCCTGCGCGAACGGGCGCGTCCGGGCCCGAGGGTATGCCCGGCCGTCATCGAGAAGAGAAAGGACATAAAATGCCCAAGATGAAGACGAAGAGCAGCGCCAAAAAGCGCTT
>JBFFGY010000269.1:0-4289 GCA_041557215.1 Alphaproteobacteria bacterium | reverse complement strand
TGGTCAGCGAGATCATCCTCGCTTTTCGCCGGGCCTCGAACGACCGTGGCGCCGTGGCGGTTGTCTTCACCGGCGCCGGCGACCGCGCCTTTTGTGCCGGGGCGGACCTGAAGGAACGACGCGCCATGACCGACGAGGATTGGCAGCGCCAGCATGTCATTTTCGAAGAGGCCTTTTACGCCATCATGGATTGCCCAATTCCCGTTATCGGGGCAATCAACGGGGCGGCCTTCGGCGGCGGTTTCGAGATGGTACTGGCCTGCGACTTCGCCTACGCGGCCGAAAACGCGCGATTCGCCCTGACGGAAACCACGCTTGGTATCATTCCCGGAGTCGGCGGCACCCAGAACCTGCCTAGGGCGGCGGGCGAACGCCGGGCCAAGGAAATCATTTTCACCGGCAAGCCGATCGACGCCGTGCAAGCCCTGGAATGGGGAATCGTGAACCGGGTCATGCCAATGGACAACTTGTTGCCGGAGGCACTGGACACCGCCAGGCGAATCGCGGCCAATGCCCCGGTCGCGCTGCGGGCCGCCAAGGAGGCCATATCCCGCGGCGCCGGCCTGCCTCGAAAACAGGGGCTGGAAGTGGAAATCGATTGCTACCGGCGGACCGTCGGCACTGACGACCGGCGAGAAGGCATGCTGGCCTTCAACGAAAAACGCAAAGCCAAATTCAAGGGACGATGATGACCGATTCGCACATCACCATGGAACTGGGCGAAGACTATCCGGAAATCCGCGAGGCCGTCGCCCGCATCTGCGAGGACTTTCCGGGCGAATACTGGCGCAAGCTGGACGAGGAAAAGGGATATCCCGAGGAATTCGTCTCTACCCTCACCCGCGAAGGCTGGCTGGCGGCCCTGATTCCAGAAGAATATGGGGGGGCCGGGTTGCCGCTTCGCGTGGCCGCGGTGATCCTGGAAACGATCCACGCCTCGGGCTGCAATGCCGGCGCCTGCCATGCACAGATGTATGTCATGGGAACGCTGCTGCGCCATGGCAGCGAAGAACAGAAGAAGACCTATCTGCCCGGAATTGCCGCGGGCGAGTTGCGTCTTCAGGCCTTCGGCGTGACTGAGCCCACGACCGGATCCGATACGACACAGATCAGGACAAGGGCGGTTCGCGACGGCGACCATTTCGTGATCGACGGCCAGAAGCTGTGGACCAGCCGCGCGCTGCAGTCCGACTTGATGCTGCTGCTGGCGAGAACGACATCTGCCGACGAAATAAAGCGGCGGGGTGATGGCTTAACGGTATTTCTTGTCAATTTGTGCGAAGCAGTCGGCAATGGCGTGGAGATCCGGCCGATCGACGCCATGATCAATCACAACACCAACGAACTCTTCATAGACAAGTTGAGAGTACCGGCTGATACCATTGTCGGTGAAGAGGGTAAGGGATTCTGGCATATCCTCGACGGCATGAATGCCGAACGCATCCTTATTGCCGCGGAGGCATTGGGCGATGCCCGCTGGTTTACACGCCGGGCCACGGCCTATGCCACCGAGCGGGAATTATTCGGCCGTCCGATCGGGGCCAACCAGGGCATTCAGTTCCCGATAGCCCGCGCCCATGCCGAGACCGAGGCCGCCGACCTGATGGCGCGCAAGGCCGCCGCTCTGTTCGCGGCCGAATTGCCTTGCGGCGCCGAAGCCAACATGGCCAAGATGCTGGCGTCGGAGGCAGCCTGGCATGCAGGCGACTCCTGCTTTCAGACCTTTGGCGGCTTTGCCTTCGCCCGAGAGTATGACATCGAGCGGAAATGGCGGGAAACCCGCTTGTTCCAGACCGCCCCGATTTCGACCAACATGATCCTGGCCTATATTGGGCAGCATGTGCTGGGGATGCCCCGTTCTTACTGATAATTTCGCCTAATATTTAGGCAATTGTGTGGCTTACATATTAAAGACGCACCCACCGCCCGTTCCAGGTACGGCAGGCCAGGCCGGGAACCAGCCGTTCCTGGCCGCCGCTCTGAATGACCTGCTTGAAGCTGCGGCAGAACTGGCCGGCCTCGGTCTTCATGGTCTTGGTCACTACCATGGTTACGGCAAGGTTCCCCTCGCCGGACTTCCAATTCGCCGGCTTGCCGGAGGGCATGCGTTCCAATGTCTGTTGCTCGAGATCGTATAGTGTGCGCTTTACGTCACTGCTCATTCCGTCCAGGCCCTGCTGGATCGAAACGAGCTCGGTTTCCCTGGATTCGCGGCCCAGAAATTCGTCGGTTCGGCGCACGTAATGCCCGATTTCCGGCACGAAGTACCAGCTTCGCTTTTCGCGCCATTTTCCCATGCTATACCGGTCGCACGCAATTTCAACCGAATCGAATTCGCCAAACTGAACCAGAACCTTTTTTTCCCCGACGACGGTACAGATCCATTCCCTGTAGAACAGCCGTTCGCCGTTCTGTCCTTCGAGACGGACGCGCACCTCGCTCTTGAACTGCCGGCGCGTTCCGGGAATCAGCGGCCACAGCGTTTCCGGTGGCACATCGAAGTTCCGCGCGACCTCGCCCTTGCTGGTCTTGGTGTTGACGGATGGAAAAATGAAATTCGGATAGCGGGTAAAGTTTGAATCGAGGTCGTTACGCCATACCACACTGTCTTCGAGGATATCCTCGATGGTCTCGGAACGTCCGCTGGAATAGGTATAGATGTCACCTCGCCGGTAAGCTGGCAACTCGCCGAGCGGCGGACCGGAATAATCGGGCGGGTCGTAATTTGCCGACAACTTGCCGCGCAGGCCGTCAAGGACCCCGGACACACCGCTGTCGCCGGGCATACATCCGGCAACGGCCAGCAGGGCGACCAGCGTCGCCTTACTCATCATCATCCGGAATAACTGGCCAGCCAAAATCTCCGCCTCGTGCAGCCTTAACCACCCAACACTACAGGGCCCCCTTCCGAGGGAGCCCCCAATACCGACCTAGTTATCCCTGCCCGTGCCGATTATGGGACGCAAGGCCCCGTTCGGCATCAGAATTGTAGCTTGGCGCCCTGCCCCGGGGCCGAAATCGCTTCAACCGTCTTGATCCAGCGGCCTTCTTCGCCGGGTTCCCGGCAAGCCACGCCATAGTTCGGCTGGCCGGCCACGCCGCCGGCATCGACCGTGCGGAATGCGCGGCAGAACGTGCCATCGTCGCGCCGATAGGTCTTGACCGGCATGATCGCGCCACTGCGGCCGTTTTCCGGATTTTCCCAGATCAGCGCAGTCTCGCTCTTCTTGGTCTCGAGCGCTTCCTGGAACGCCGCCTCACGCCATGGATCCTGCATGGCCGAGATGGCTGTCGCCTGATGCGAAAGTCCAGTCTGGCCGGCGCCCGACTGGAACTTCTGCAGCATCATCCCGCTTCCGACCATCACTGCGGCAAACACCGCGGCCGCGGCCATACCCGCAACCGAGCGCCGGCGCGCCAGCGAAATACCGGGTTTTGCTGCCACCTCGCTCGCCGCCTTGACCAGTGCCGGCCTTGTTCCTTCGCCCTCGTCGTCGGGCGCGGAAAGGATCATGTTCACCAGGTGCGATGGAACGATTTCGCCGCTCAGATCATCCGATGTGGCAGACAGTTCAACAATATCACTTAGCCGTTCCGGCACCGCTGCATGCGCGACGTGAGCATGGGCGGCACGCACCAGGGCGGCGCTCTCTCGCATCAATTCGGCAACCTTGCGCGCTTCGGCATCCTCTGACAGCAGGGCCTCGACAAGCGTGGCGGATTCGATGTCTAGCTCGCCATCGACATATGCGACCAGTGTATTGGCATCGAGCTGTTTCATGACGGCCTCTTCATTTCTCTTGTTCGTTATGTCCTGTCCTGGCAACCGGGTTAAATCCCTATGCCTCACTACTGCCGGCGGCGAGAGGTTCGACATCCGGCCCGCCAACCATCCTGCTCAGCGCCAGCCGGGCCCTCGAAAGTCGGCTCATGACCGTCCCTACCGGAATACCGAGCGTTTCGGCGGTCTCCTTGTAGGAATGCCCTTCGACGCATACGAGAAGCAAAACCGAACGCTGGTCTGGAGGAAGGCGCTGTACCCCGCGGCGAACCGCCTCGAGGGTGAGCCTGTTCATCGTGGCCTGCTCTCCATCCAGTCCCGGCGTCTGATGGCTTTCCGGATCGACCACCGACAAATGGCTGCCCCGCAACTTGCCGACACGGATAGCATCGATCCACAGGTTCTGCATGATACGGAACATCCAGCTGTCAAGCCTTGTCCCTGGCTGCCACTGGCCGATCCGCTGGATCGCCCTTTCGCAGGAGGCCTGCACCAGATCGTCCGCTTC
>JBFFGY010000268.1:0-4290 GCA_041557215.1 Alphaproteobacteria bacterium | reverse complement strand
TGCCCATGGCATTGCGGGGCAGGGCATCCAGGAAAACGACGTCCTTGGGATGCTTGTAACCGGCGATGCGGCCGCCGAACAGGGCCAGCACCGCGTCGCGGTCCATCGAACCCGCCGGGCGCAGCACGACGATGGCTACGGGGATTTCGCCCCATTTCTCGTCGGGACGGGCGACGACGGCGGCCTCGGCGACCTCCTTGCATTCGGCCAATACGGCCTCCAGTTCCGCCGGATAGATGTTCTCGCCACCGGAAATGATCACGTCCTTCTTGCGCTCGTCGACATAGACCCAACCTTCATCGTCCAGATGGCCGATATCGCCGGTACAGTACCAGCCGTCGCGCTGGGTCTCTGCCGTGGCCTGCGTATCGTTCCAGTATTCGCGCATCACTTGCGGCCCGCGGATCAGGATTTCGCCGGGCGTTCCCGGCGATACGTCATTGAATTCGGAATCCACCAGCCGCATTTCGCTATGCAGCCCCGCGCGCCCCGCCGATCCGACGGATTTTTCGGCGTCTTCGCGCTTCTGGTATACGACGACCGGGCTGGTTTCCGTCGAACCGTAAACCTGGATCACTGGCAAGCCGCGTTCGTGGAATTTTTCGATCAGGGGCACCGGCACGATCATCGAGCCGGTGGTGACGACCCGCAGCGACGACAGGTCCGTTGTCTCCCAATCGGGATGGGCCAGCAGCGCGCTGATCTGCGCCGGGACCAGGACGGTCAGGTCGGGCCTGTCCTTTTCGAACGCCGACAGGGTCGCGCTTGGATCGAACTTGGCATGCAGCGTCACGGTGCCGCCGGCATGCAGGCAGGGCAGGGTTTGCACATTCATGCCGCCGACATGGAACAACGGGATAGTGGTCAGAACATGGTCCGCGCCGCTCATGTCATGCATATGGGCGCTGTTCACCGCGTTCCAGAACAGGTTCGACTGGGTCAGCACCGCCCCCTTGGGGCGGCCCGTCGTGCCCGAGGTGTAGACGAGCATGACCGGGTCGTCGTATGTGCCTTCCGGATGGTCGCGGCTCTGGGCGCTGTCGACCAGCACGTTCCAGTCCTGCCAACCGGGCGGCGGCGAGCCGATGCAGGCCAGCGGCACGCCCTGCACGATGGTGCCGATCCGCTCCACATGGCCCGTGAAATCGCGGTCGGCGATCAGCACCGAGGCGCCGGAATGGCCAAGGATATAGGCATGTTCCGGCGGCGCCAAGCGCCAGTTCAGCGGCGTGAAAATCGCCCCCATGCGCGCGCAGGCGAAGAGCAGCACGAGCAACTCCGGACTGTTCAGCCCCAGATGCGCGACCCGGTCTCCCGGCGTGACACCGAGTTCGTGCTTCAGCGCCCAGGCTGCGGCCTCGATGCGCATCGCCAGGGCCGCGTAGGAGGTTTCCCGGCCCTTGTAACGAATGGCGGTCTTGTCCGGCGTGAAGCCGGCCTGTCTTTCGATCCAGTCGGAGAGATTCATTGCTCGTCCGTTTCCCCTTCCTCGTAAAGCGCCGCGCGGCCGATACGGTCGAGGCAGAGTTCCGCCGTCCAAGGCAGCATCAGCGAACCGCAGCGGCTGTCGCGGTAGATACGTTCCAGCGGAAGGCTTTTCAGCATCGACTGGCCGCCGCAGGTGCGGATTGCCAGTTGCGCCAGTTCGTTGGCATTCTCCATTACCGTATAATGGGCGGCCCAGACGCGCAGCAACTGGTCCTTTGTCGGGTTCGGCCGGGCCTCGCGCATCGACTGGAACCATAGCGTCTTGGTCTGTTCCAGCATGATTCGCATCTGCGCCACGGCGATCTGCTTGGTGGCATACATGCGGCGCTGCACCGGCCCGGCGCCGGGCTGTTCGCCGCGCAGGTAGCGGACGGTGAAATCGTAGGCCGCCTGCGCCAGCCCCATATAGCTCGGCGACAGGGTGGTGAACATGTGCGGCCAGCGGGTCGCCGCCTGGAAATAGACGCCGCGCGGCATCAGCGCAGCGTCGTGGGGTATGAAGACGTCCTCGAAGATCAGGGTGCGAGAGACCGTGCCGCGCATGCCCAGCGGATCCCAGTCCCCGACTACGCTGACGCCCTCTGCATCGGCGGGAACGGCGAGATAGAGCGTGTTGCGCCGGCTTGGCTGCTCGCCCTCACGCACTTCCGTGCAGAGGGCGCCGTAGTAGTTCGCATGGCCCGACAAGGAGGCAAAGATCTTCTTGCCGCTGACGATCCAGCCGCCTTCCACCGGCTTCGCCGATGTCGCGAAGGCCACCGCGCCGGCCGCCGCCGCCCCGCCTTCGGAGAAGGGCTGGGCATAGATCGCGCCCTCGTCCAGGATGTGGCGGTAATGGATGGCGCGGCGCTCCTCATGCTCGGCGCGCATCTCGGCACTCATATCCAGATCGTCGGCCAGTGCGCCGCTCCACAGGCAGGAACAGACATGCATGTTGTAGGTCAGCGCGGTCGAGCCGCAATAGCGGCCGATCTCGGCGGCGACCATTGCGTAAGTGTGCAAGTCCGCGCCCAGGCCACCGTGTTTTTCAGGAATGCAGATGCCCAGCAGGCCGGCGTGATGCAGATCGCGGTAATTCTCGGTCGGGAAGATGGCCTCGCGGTCATAGCGTTCGGCGCGGGCGGCGAATTTCTCCTGGCCCAGCTTTCGCGCCCTTGCCGTCAGTTCAGCCTGCTGGTCTGTCAGGCCAAAGGCCTCCGGGTCCAGGATCGCTGCGTCTTCCGTTCCGCTCATGATGCGGTTGCCCCTTCGGTAATGGTTTCGTCGAGAAATGCATCCAGCGCGGCGCGAAAGGCATCCGGCTGCTCGAAATGAGCCAGATGGCCGGCGCCGGGAATGACCCGGAAGCGCGCACCGGGGATTTTCGCCGCCATCCGTTCCATCATCGCTGCCGGGGCGTTGTCATCCTTCTCGCCGGCCAGCACGAGGGTCGGTACGGAAACCCCGGGCAGCGCGCCGCGCCGGTCGAAGGTCACCAAGCACTGCATGGCGGCCCGGTAGGCGGGCTCGGGCACGCGGCCCATGGCGGCGGTGGCGCGGGTGATGCCCTTCGCGTCCGGCTCATCGCCGACCAGGCTCTCCACGATGGATGGTGCAAGATCGCTCATCCGCTTGCCCGCATCCAGCGGCGCCAGGCGCGCCTTCAGGAAATCCCGCTGCCAGTCGCCGTCCGGTTTTCCGAAGGACGGGCTGGTGGCGTAGAGGGTGAGGCTCGCCACCCGTTCCGGAAATGTCGCCGCGAATTCCAGCGCCACCATGCCGCCGATCGAATGGCCGACCAGATGGACGCGATCGTTATCCAGCTTGTCGAGCATATCCTGCAATGCGCCGGCAAGCGCCGGGAAAGTCATCTCCGGCAGGGCCGGGGAGCCGCCATAGCCCGGCATGTCCCAGGCGATGGCGCGATATTGGTTCGCCAAAGCCTCCAGTTCCGGTAGCCAACTCTCTGCGTCACCGCCGATACCGTGCAGGAAGACGACCGTCGGCCCAGCGCCGCGTTCGATATGATGTGGCGTTCCGCTCACGCCAGTTCCCCCTGCAGCACGCCGTTACGCACGACGGCCTCGCCATCCAGCGTTATGGTGCAGCCGAGCATTGGCAGGTCGAAATGGCCCAGCGTATGGCGGCCAGCGGTCTCGTTTGCGCCTGTCGAGTAAAGGAAGTTGCCGGCCACCGCGCGCAGCTCCGTGCCGTTGGTATCGCGCTTGTCGTACATCTCCAGCGCCTCCCACCGCGCGGCCGGGTTCATGCCCCAGCCGACATGGGAAACGCCATAGGCCTCGCGGTCCCCCCAGGCGGCGAAATAGTCGCGCATCAGCATGGCGTCCGGCCCGTCACCCTCGACCGCCATGACGTAATCGGCTGCGATCTCCAGCGTTACTGGAGTCTGGACATAGCGCTTGAAGGTCAGGTTTGCGTCGCCCGGCGCCAGCACCAGCCGTCCGTTCACCGTACCGGCCTTCGGGAAGCAGAGCACGATTCCGCCCGGCCAGTGGGCGACCGAGCCCGGCTTGGCGCACCAGCCCCAGACGGCGGCGGTCATGGCCTCCTCGACATCGATGCTCAAATCCGTGCCGGCGGCCGAGCGCACCCGCATCTGCTTCGCGCCCTTCAGCATGCGATAGCCGGCCTTGACCTTGGGCTCCAGCGCGGGGTCCGGCGCCAGCCGCTCCAGCGCCTCCGGATGTTCGTTGCTGACCATCAGCAACCGCGCGCCGCCTTTCAGGATCGCCGGCAGTTCCGCCGCATGAAGCATGCCCTCCACGGTCAGGTCGACGACCATGGTGGAAGCCGCGCAGGCGG
>JBFFGY010000267.1:0-4305 GCA_041557215.1 Alphaproteobacteria bacterium | reverse complement strand
TTCAATTAGGCAGCGAGCACCAAGTCGTTATCATTGGCACTTGTAAAAATGGCCCGGTAACGGCGGAACCATGCCGAGCGAAAACCAAGTCTTTACCACGCGCGTCGATCCTGTTTCGCCCCCATGATGCGGGGCCGGCCGCCGGATTTTCCGGCATTCGGCCCCGTGAAACTGGTGGAGGCGCCGGGTACCGCCCCCGGGTCCGCTACGCTTATTCCACAAGGCGTTTATCGCCATAGTCGGACAAGCCGACAGCCCTAATATAGGGGTTCGGGGTGCGAATTGAAAGTGTGGGATGGTGGGAAACCAACGACGCGCAATTCGCCGATTCGGCCGTGCTGCAGGCCGGCGGATCGGACCATTACCCGGTGGCCGCGCGCATTGTGGGCGCGCACAAGCCACTGGAATCGAAGACATACGCATCAAAGGCAAAATAGCGGCCTTCCCGCGCCCGCGCCGACCGCCTATAACGGATAAGGCTCCGACGACAGGGAAGAAAGATGCCGCTGACACCCGAACAACAGGCCGAGATCGAACAGCATCGCGCCGCGACCTATCAGACCCGCCGTGCCACCGTGCCGGCGCTGGAGGAAATCCTCTATGAGCCGGTCCAGGTTCTGGATCATGGCTTCGTGCGGGTCATCGACTATATGGGCGACGATGCGGCGATCGTTCAGGCCGCGCGTGTCTCATACGGCAAGGGCACCAAGCAGATCACTAACGACCGCGGGCTGATCCGCTATCTGATGCGCCATCGGCACACCACGCCTTTCGAGATGTGCGAGATCAAGTTCCATGTGAAACTGCCGGTCTTCGTGGCGCGGCAGTGGATCCGCCACCGCACCGCCAACGTCAACGAATATTCCGCGCGCTATTCCATCCTGGACCGCGAATTCTACATCCCCGCGCCCGAACAGCTTGCCGCGCAGTCGGTGGCCAACCGCCAGGGGCGCGGCGAGGTGCTCGAGGGCGAAAAGGCGGCGCGCGTGCTACAGCTGCTGCGCGACGACGCGGCGCTTTGCTATGCCCATTACGAAGAGATGCTGAACGAGGACGCGGAAGGCAATCCGCGCGATCCCGAACGCCCGGGCCTGGCCCGCGAACTCGCCCGCATGAACCTGCCGCTGAATATCTATACCCAGTGGTACTGGAAGGTGGATTTGCACAATCTGCTGCATTTCCTGTCATTGCGCGCCGACAGCCACGCCCAGTACGAAATCCGCGTCTATGCCGAAGCCATGCTGGACATGGTTCGGCGCTGGCTGCCGATTGCCTGCGAGGCCTTCGAGGACTACTCGGTCGGTGGCGTGCATCTGTCGCGTCACGGCATCGATATCGTGCGCCGCATGCTGGCCGGCGAAGAGGTCACCCAGGAAGACAGCGGGCTGAGCAAGCGCGAATGGACCGAACTGATGGAACTTATTGGCCGCGATTGACGGTCGCTGCCGCGCTGGCGGCGGCCTTCCTGTGGGGTTGTGCCCCCGCGCCGGTCGAGGCGCCCCGGCCCCCTGCCGTTATTACGCCGCCACCGGCCGAACCGGAAGTCCCGGAAGAGCAGCCGCTACGGCTCGCCCATGCGGAAATCGGCACTGTTGACCGCGTGCTGGTCGACAAGAGCGACCGGCGGCTTTACCTGTTGCGCGGCGGCGAAATCCTCGCCTGGGCGCCGGTCGGGCTGGGCCGCGATCCCGACGGGGCGAAGACACAGTTGGGTGACAACCGTACGCCGGAAGGCGATTACCTGCTGGACTGGCGCAATCCCCGCAGCAACTTCTATCGCGCGATCCATATTTCCTATCCCAATGACGAGGATCTGGCCCGCGCCTTCGCCACCGGCGCCAATCCCGGCGGCGGTATTTTCCTGCACGGCACGCCCGATCCGGTTTTGCTGGGCCGGGACTGGACCACAGGCTGCATCGCCATCTCGAACGAAGACATGGACCTGATTTGGGTTCTGGTGCCCGACGGCACGCCGATCACTATCAGGCCCTGAGCCTGCCATATGCTGGCCGTAAACCGAACGTAAGGAAATTTCCCGGATAATCGGTGCGATGAAACCCGGGGAAATTCGGCCAGTGAATTTGCGTTCGTTATTTCTTGGCCTGATGATTTGCGGCTTTCTTGCCGCCGGGGCCGCACAGGCCCGTGGGCCACAGACCGCCGACAAGGTGCTGGTGGACAAGAGCGACCGCCAACTCTATCTGCTGCGCGACGGCCGGGTCTGGAAGGCCTATCCCATCGGCCTCGGCTTCACGCCGCGGGGGCACAAGAAGCAGCAGGGCGATGGCCGCACGCCGGAGGGCGATTACGTCCTCGACTGGCGCAATCCGCAGAGCAGCTTCTATCTATCGATCCACGTCTCCTACCCGAACGACAAGGACCGCGCGCGTGCTCACTCGCGTGGGGTTTCGCCCGGCGGCGACATCTTCATCCAGGGCCGGCACAACCCGTCCGCCCGCAAGCGCGACTGGACCTGGGGCTGCATCGCCGTGACCGATGTGGCGATGGACGAAATCTGGGCCGCCGTGCCCAACGGCACGCCGATCACGATCCGGCCCTAAAGAAGGTCGCCCTAGAAAGTCACCACGCTCCTGATCGATTCGCCGGCATGCATCAGGTCGAAGGCCTTGTTGATGTCGTCGAGCGGCATGGTGTGGGTGATCAAATCGTCGATGTTGATCCTGCCCTCCATATACCAGTCGACGATCTTCGGCACGTCGGTGCGGCCCTTCGCCCCGCCGAAGGCGGTGCCGCGCCAGACGCGGCCGGTGACCAGTTGGAACGGACGGGTGGAAATCTCCTGCCCGGCGCCGGCGACGCCGATGATCGTGCTTTCGCCCCAGCCCTTGTGGCAGCATTCCAGCGCCTGGCGCATGACGTCGACATTGCCGATACATTCGAAACTGTGGTCGGCGCCGCCTTTGGTCAGGTCAACCAGGTAGGGCACCAGGTAGCCCTCGACCTCCTTCGGGTTCACGAAATGGGTCATGCCGAACTTCTCGCCCAGCGCCTTGCGGGCCGGGTTCAAATCGACGCCGACGATCATGTTGGCGCCGACCATGCGCGCACCCTGCACGACATTCAGCCCGATGCCGCCCAGCCCGAATACCACGACATTGTCGCCGGGCTTCACCTTGGCCGTATTGATCACCGCGCCGATGCCCGTTGTCACGCCGCAGCCGATATAGCAGACCTTGTCGAAGGGCGCGTCCTCGCGGATTTTCGCCGCCGCGATCTCCGGCATCACCGTATAGTTGGAGAAGGTCGAGGTACCCATGTAGTGGAACAGCGGCTCCCCGTTCAGCGAGAAACGGCTGGTGCCGTCGGGCATTACGCCCCGCCCCTGCGTCTCGCGGATCGCCTGGCAGAGGTTGGTGCGGCCCGAGGTGCAATAATCGCACTGCCGGCATTCCGGCGTGTAGAGCGGGATCACGTGATCCCCTTTCTTCAGCGATGTGACGCCCGGCCCGACATCAACCACTACGCCCGCGCCCTCATGCCCCAGGATCGTCGGGAACAGCCCCTCCGGGTCTGCCCCTGAAAGGGTGAATTCGTCAGTATGGCAAATGCCCGTGGCCTTGATCTCCACCAGCACCTCGCCCTCTTTCGGACCGTCCAGCTGGACGGTTTCGACGGAAAGTTTCTCGCCCGCCTTGAAGGCGACGGCTGCGCGTGAGTCCATGGGGGCTCTCCCTGTTCTGTTTTCCGATTCTGATTAGACGCTTTTACCTGGCCCGCGAAAGTTTTCCGACCGCCGATGAATGAGCCACCTCGCCGGTATGGGCGAAGGCCTCGTGGCGTTCCTCGATCTGTTTCAGATCGTACAGGTAGTTGACCATCACGCCGTAGGAGCCTTCCAGGCCGTGTTTGCTCAGGTCGCCGCCGGGATGGACGTTCTCCAGCCGCGCCCCGTTGCCCAGATGGAAGCGCGCCACCGGGTCGGCCGGCGCGCCCTTCGCGGTCTTTGCCTCCACCAGGTATCTTGCGGCGATTGTCGCCACCGCCTGCGCATGTTCGTCGAGCCGCGCCAGTAGAGCACCGCCCCGCACGCTCTCCAACTCCCGCAACAATTCCTTCTGGTTGTCCGCCAGCAGGCCGGCATCCCCCTCGATCTGTGCGTGGGCCCAGCGGCGGAAACCCGGTACGGGTGAGAGGGTGACGAAGGTTCGCAAATTTTCGAATTCGCGCTGCAGTTCCTCCACCACCTGCTTGATCAGGAAATTGCCGAAGCTGATGCCGCGCAGCCCGTCTTCGCAGTTGGAGATCGAATAGAACACGGCCGTGCGCGCGGTCTCGGCTGCGATA
>JBFFGY010000266.1:0-4314 GCA_041557215.1 Alphaproteobacteria bacterium | reverse complement strand
GCGCGCTCGCTGGACAGGGGAATCGAGCGGATTGGCGAATACAGTCCTGATATCCTGCTGGTCTCGCTCGGCGTGGATACCTTCAAGAAGGACCCGATCTCTCATTTCAAGCTGGAAAGCAACGATTACACGGAGGTCGGCAGGCGTATCGAGACGCTTGGATTGCCAACCCATTTCGTAATGGAGGGCGGATATGCGATCGACGAGATCGGCATCAATACCGTGAACCTCCTCTCCGGTTTCGAAGGACGTTAGTTGCCTGATCAACGCCGATCTTGACCTTCCTGTAACTGGAAACCTTAACAGGCGAGGCTCGATGAACTCGCAAATTGAGGAGGGAGAAGGGTGAGCGAAGGCGGCAGCTATATGAAATACGGTTTAATCGGCTTGCTGGTGTTGGGAGCCGGGCTGGTGGGATGGCGAAATTTCGGGCCGCCGGCGGACGCCGGTCCCGGTTCCGGGATCGTGGTGCCGCAGATGTTCTCAGCGGAGGCGATCCAGGGCAAAAAAAGCTTCGATGAGAATTGCGCCACCTGTCACGGGACGAATGCGGCGGGAACCGAGCGGGGGCCGCCGCTGGTTCACAATTATTACAATCCGGGTCACCATGCGGACGGCGCTTTTTACGCGGCGGTCCGGAATGGCGTGCGGCAACATCACTGGCGTTTCGGTAATATGCCGGCGCAGCGCCAGGTAACCGACCAGCAGGTGCGCCTGATTATCGCTTATGTGAGGGAAATGCAGCAGGCCAACGGCATAACCTACAAGCCGCACTGACCAGGTTCTGGAACCGGAAGGACGAAATTGGAAAAATTCGATGTCATTATTGTCGGCGCCGGGATCGCGGGGGCATCGGCCGGATATTTCCTGTCCGAGACCTATCGGGTCCTGTTGATGGAGCGCGAAGACCAGCCTGGCTATCATTCCACCGGCAGGTCGGCCGCTCTTTTCACAGAGACCTATGGCAATGCGGCGATCAGGGGCCTGACCACCGGCGCCCGCCCGTTTTTCGATTCCCCGCCGGCTGGATTTACCGAATCGCCTTTGCTGACGCCCCGGGGTCTTCTGTTTGTCGGCCGTGCCGACCAGCAGGCCGCTCTCGACCGACAGTTCGAAGAGGTCTCAACGCTGGCCCGATCCGTCCGCCGTCTGTCGGCAGCCGAATGTATCGGCTTATGTCCGATCCTGCGCGACGGGTATGTCGCGGGCGGCCTGGCCGAACCGGACTGTATGGATATCGATGTTGCCAGCCTCCACGAGGGATATCTGAAGGGCATCCGCGCCCGGGGCGGGCGAATTGCAACCGATGCCGAGGTGCGGTCTATAGAGTCCGGCTCGGCGGGCTGGCAGGTAGATTCGCGGGCGGGTGCATTCGTTGCGCCCATACTCGTCAACGCGGCGGGCGCATGGGCGGATAGCGTGGCCGAAATGGCTGGGCTGCCGCCGCTCGGTCTTGTGCCCAAGCGGCGCACGGTTGCCCGCATCGACAATCCGGGAGGCGTCGACAACACTGCCTGGCCGATGGTGGTCGATGCCGACGAAGAGCTTTACTTCAAGCCCGATGCTGGTGGGATGATCCTGTCTCCGGCGGACGAGACCCCAAGTCCGCCATGCGATGCGCAGCCAGATGAGTTCGACATCGCAGTCGCCATCGACCGGTTCGAGAAAATGACGACATTGTCGGTGACGCGGCCAAGTCATAAATGGGCCGGCTTGCGGACATTCGCCGCGGACAAGACCCTGGTTGCCGGATTCGACCCCGTGGCTCCGGGTTTCCTGTGGCTGGCGGGGCAGGGCGGTTATGGCATCCAGACCTCGCCGTCGATGGGCCGGATTGCAGCAGCACTTATACGCGGCGAAGATTTTCCGGCAGACCTCGCGGCGCTTGGACTGAACGCAAGTTTGCTCGGCGTTGAGCGATTGCGGGCTTAGGACGCCCCGTCCCGCAGGAGCGGCATTTCCGCTTCGATCACATGGCTCTTGGGGAATATGGAGGTTGCCATCGTGCCTTTCCCGACTTTACTGGTCAATTCGAAGGTGCCGCCATGCAGTTCCACCAGCGCCTTGACCAAGGGTAGGCCGAGCCCAGTCCCGTCATGCGCCCGGACCATTGGATTGCTGAGACGCACGAATGGCGAGATAACCCGCTCCACATCCTCCGGCTCCATCCCCGCGCCATCATCTTCGACCGCCAGCACGATGCCGCCCTGTTTGTCGCGGTGTGCCCTGACCGTGACTGTACCGCTGTGGGGCATATAGCGAACCGCGTTCCCCACGAGATTGATTACGATCTGCCTAATCTTGTTGGTATCGCCCAAAAGCAGTGGCAAATCCTGTTCGATATCGCTGACCAGCCTGACATCCGCGCTCTTGGCTTCGTCCTCCAACTGGCGCAGGGCCTTGGTCACTTCGTCGGCAATGACGACAGCTTGTTCGTCGAGTTCCAGCCGGCCGGCCTCGATGCGAGAAATGTCCAGGATATTGTTAATGACAGCCAGAAGGTGGCTGGCGCGGTCATATATATCTTTTGCGTAATCGACATAGCGCTCATCGCCCAGCGGGCCACGCAACTGTTGTTTCATGACCTCGGAAAAGCCCATGATGGCGTTAACGGGCGTACGCAACTCGTGGCTCATCGTAAGGAGGAAATCCGTCTTCGCGCGGTTGGCGCTGTCGGCGCGTTGCTGCTGGGACGAAAGATCCTCCTGTCGCAGCTTCAGTTCGATGATATTGGTGCGCAGGCTGACGCATCCGCCATCCGCGGTTCGCCGTTCGCTGACCCGCAGCCATGTTCCGCTAGCGAATTTGATCTCGAAATCCCCTGAAGGGCTGCGGTGCATGCGCATCCGCCGCTTGATCCATTCCTCTTCCTGCCCGACCGCATCGAGAATTTCGCCTCTTTCGGCATGGGTGCGAACGATCTCCTCGAATTCCATACCCGGCAACAGTTTGTCGGCAATCAGGGGGTGCATCCGCCGAAATTCCTGATTGCACATGACCAACCGGTCATCCTTGTCAAACAGGCTGAATCCGTCCGAGAAACTTTCCACTGCATCCGAAAGGCGGGCCATTGCACTGGCCTCGGACAGTTGCGCGCGGCGCGCTTCGCGGATTTCGTGAAGCAGAAGAAGCAACAGGCATCCACCGCTCATCAGGATGCCGACGGAAGCCAGAAGCAATTCTATATAGCCGCGATCGAGCCTTTCGCTTCGGATCAGCGCCGCACCCTCCTGCCAGTGCCGGGCATCCATCAGCGTCTCATGCAGGGGCTCCAAAAGCCCATGCAGTTCGGCGCGGATCTTCAGATATTCATCCGTATCGTCCCGCGTCAGCGCCAGCACTTTCGGCTCCATGCGCTCCAGCACGTCCAGCGCCATGCGGGCAGCCTTTTGAGTGTTGCCGATTTTCGCGAGTTTTCGGCCCTCTCGGCCCTCAAGGAACAGCGGCAGGCGACTCCAGAAAATTTCCATCCGCTCCACCACGTCCTCATGGCTGTACACCGTGGAGTCGCCATACATGTATACGTCCAGAGAATTCAGAAAACGGGTGAGTTCTATTTCCGCCTGGTAGATGACCCAGGTGGCGTCGGTAACTTCCGACTGCGCCAGCTTTTCGTATTTACGCAGATTGTTGAAGCTCAGGATCATGCTGACCGAAAAGGCCAGCATGATCACGCCCAGCAGACTGTAAACGCTTAGGAGCTTCCTGAGTTTCATTTGACGATCAACTGCCGCAACTGCCAGACCATTCGCCGCTCTATCTGGATCTGCTCCGGTTCCCTAAAGTCGTCCAGCGGGTAGACGATCCACAACGGTCCCTTGTCTCGGACCTTTAGCGGCCTGCCATTCAGTTTCGTGGCAAGTATCACCGGGAATCTCGAGAAATCCTCGATTTCGATCTCATATGTGTAGTCGTTAAGGGCTATGGCCTCAACAGTTTTGCCCCTAGCCCCGACGGCCGACATTACCTTGCGCAATGGTATGCCGCTGAATTCCTGGATGCCGTCGGTCCAGGATGTTGTCGTGGACAAGGCCTCGGTGCCAAGCGCTTCCAGCGTTTCCAGATCAAAATCCGCGGCGCCGGGGCGATTGGTGTTTTCGATCTTCCCGGAGACGGTCAGTATCACCTTGCCGTTGGGCTGACTGATCTCCATGGCCCGCGCGTCCATCGTGGCGGCAAGCAGAATGGCGAACGCGAGAAGCGCGACGTAGAGCGACTCGGATATCAGCCAGGCGCCGAAATAGATCAGGTGAGGGTAGAGCGCCATACCGAGCCCCACCAGAAGCGGCACCGGTCTGCGGAAGACACAGGCTG
>JBFFGY010000265.1:0-4349 GCA_041557215.1 Alphaproteobacteria bacterium | reverse complement strand
TGGGCCGCCTGAGCTTCACTCGTCATATATTTTCCCACTGAAACTTGGAATTAGAAGGCGGACCGAGCTGAACTGCCCGGTCCGCTCTGATGTTGGAAACTGACTTACAGGCCAGCCTTGACCTCCTCGAACATCTTCAGCACCGCATCGCGGTCCTTGAACTCGTTGCTGAAAACGCCCGTCTTGAGGAAGCCTTCGACGTCGCGCGACAGACCGGCCGCCTGGATGGCCTCGTCGCCCGCCATGTCGAACGACTTGGCGTTGGAATGGCCGTAGCCGTAGTCGACAATCATGAATTTGCCGGCTTCCGGCGACAGCATGGCGTCGATCAGGTCGTAGGCCGCATCAACGTTGGCCGCCTTCGGATGGAGCGTGAGACCGCAGACCCATGTCATGATGCCTTCCTTGGGGTTCATGAACTTGACCTGCACGCCTTCGCCCTTCAGAAGGGTGTTGGAGCTGTTCCAGGTCGAACCAGCGACAATCTCGCCCGATGCCAGGGCCTGCTCGATCGACGACACGTCGTCAGCGTAGAAGCGGATCAGCGGGCGCTGTTTCTCGAGCAGTTCGCGGACCTTTGCCATGTCGGCGTCGCTCATGTTCCACGGGTCGATGCCGGCGTAAACGGCCGTATAGGGAACGGTTTCGTTGGCGCCGGAGAAGGTCGCCAGGCGGCCCTTGTAGCGTTCGTCCCACATCAGACCCCAGGATTCCTCCTCTATCTCCACCAGGTCGGTCCGGTACAGGATCGAGGTATTGCCCCAGTCGAACGGCACGAAATACTGCTTGCCCTCATGCTGGGTGCCCGGGATGACCTTCAGCGCGCCGACGACATCGCCCCAGTTTGACAGGCGCGAGGTGTCGATCGCCGCCGCGACGCCCGACTCGCGCCACAGCTTGACGTTATAGGAACAGGGGTGAGCTATATCCGGCGTGAAGCCGGCATTCATTTTCTGCAGCGCTTCGCCTTCGTCCGCGAAAATCGAAACTTCGGGGCTGCCACCATGCTTTTTGATATAGTCGCCATGCAGTTCGGGCACTTCGTAGCCTTCCCAGGTGAAGTATGTCGCCTGCCCGGCCGCATTCGCCCGATTGTGGAAGTAGGGAACCATTGTGACGCCGATGCCCAGCGCCGACAGGCCCTTCAGCAAGTTGCGACGGCTTAGCGTCCCGTCTGCCAGACGATCCATCAATTCATTCTTTTCCATTTTGTCCTCACTGTTTCGGTTTATTCCGGGGCAACTTCTCGCCCCCGTTTGCGGTCATCCCTTCTCTTTCGACGCCGAGTCAGGCTCTTCACCTTCGGGATTCCCTACCCAACCCTGCGTTCTTCCTCATGCACACCGCGGGCGGCCAACCCGCTGAACTCTGCCGGAAAGAAACCGGCGAAATAGGCCATGCAGGCCGCCTTGGCTTTCTCCCGGTCCACCTGTTCCGGAGCAATGCCAATGTTAACCCAGAAACCGTCGATCAACGCAATAAAACCTGCCGTAATCTTATCCAGGTCCAACCCTTCATAGCCGCCCCTTTCGACCAGCATGGTACAGATTTCGTGAACCTGGCCTGAATAATCCGTCATCAGCTTGAGATACAGCTCGCGGTATTTCGGCCGGCTGCGCGCCTCCGACCAGAAGGCCAGCCAGACCGCAATTTTGGTTGCCGAGCAGACCTCCGGCCCGAGGTCGGTCTCGATCATCGCCATCACCCGGTCCACCGGGTTGTCGCCGGCCGCTTCCAGCGCCCGGTTTACAAGCGCTTCGTATTCTTTCGCCAGATGCACGAAGGTTTCGTAAAGCAGGGCTTCCTTGGTCGTGAAATAGAAATTGACGATGCCTTGCGACATGCCCGCGGTTTTCGCCACATGCGCCATCGTCGTGCCGGCATAGCCATGCCGCGCAATGGTTTTCATCGTCGCCTCGATAAGTTGTTCCTGGCGGAGATGCTTCACCTCCGCTCGCGATCCAACTCCTCGTGCTTGCCCCTTCCTCATGATGCTGACGATATTGCCAATCCGTGGAAACTTCAAGATCACAATGCGCTAACAACAAAAATTGATTGAATCTTCATTCAATGGGCTGGACGGCGGCAAGGCTGCCCAGCTAGACTGCCGCCGGGAGCACGTAGAATGAATACCTATGACATCATCGTAATCGGGGCTGGCCATAACGGTCTGACAGCAGCGGCCTATCTGGCGCGCGCGGGACTGAAGGTGGTGGTACTTGAGCGCAATCCCTATATCGGCGGCGCCGCGGTCAGCAGGGAAATCTATCCCGGTTTTACCTATTCCAACTGTTCTTATGTCAGCAGCCTGATGCGGCCCGAGATCATGCGCGATCTCGAACTGCCGAAATACGGCTTGCAGGTCACCCCCTACAATGGCGGCCTGACCATGACCAGCAGTGGGGACTATATCGCGTCCTATAAGGACCACGATATGAACCGGCGCGAAATCGCGCGCCATTCGCCGAGGGATGCCGAGGCCTACGACCGCTATTCGGCAGAGGTCATGCGCCAGTGCCGGTTCATCAAGCCGATGCTGTCCAAAACGCCGCCGGATCCCGCCTCCCTGCGCCTTCGCGATTTGCGCGGACTTTATGAGATGGGCCGGGCCTTCTGGGATCTCGGCGAGGAAGGCATGGCCGATACCGCCAGGTTCTGGACCATGAGCTGCGTGGACTTCCTGGAGCAGTATTTCGAAAGCGAACTGGTGAAGGCCCATTACGCTGGCAGCTCCATCATCGGCACCGGCCTGGGACCGCGCTCGCCCGGCTCTGCCTATGTCCTGCTGCATCATTACATGGGCGAGGTGGACGGCAATATCGGCGCCTGGGGATACGCCCGCGGCGGTATGGGCGCGATCAGCCGCTCGCTTGCCGCGGCCTTCCAGTCATATGGCGGCGAAATCCGTGCCGACGCCGATGTCTCCAAGGTGATCGTCAAGAATGGCAAGGCGGTCGGCGTGGCGCTGGCGAACGGCGATGAAGTTTACGGGCGGGCAATCGCCTCGAACATGGACGTCAAACGCACCTTCCTGAAATGTTTCGACGAATCGGAACTGCCGGCGGATTTCGTGAAGAAAGTCCGGAACTTCAAGATTCGCGGCTCTTCCGGCAAGCTGAACATTGCGCTCGACGGAATGCCGACCTTCAACGGCGTGCCGGCCGACTGCCCCGCCCTGAAGGGCGATCTGCATGTAACCGAGACGATCGATTGGTTCGAACACGCCTATGACGACTGGAAGAACGGCATTTGGTCGCGCCGGCCTTATGTCGACATGATGATCCCGACTCTGACCGACCCGACCATGGCGCCACCGGGCAAGCATTACATGTCTCTTTTCATCCAGTATGTGCCGCCGCATCTGGCCGACGGCCCCTGGACGCCGGAAAAGCGTGATGCCTTTGGCAAGACCGTGATCGACTTGCTGTCGGAATACAGCCCCGACCTGAAGGACCTGATCCTGCATATGGAGGTTCGCACACCCCATGAACTGGAACAGGAAGTTGGCCTCACCGAAGGCAATATCTTCCAGGGCGAACTGACCATGGACCAGATCATGTTCAACCGGCCGGTGCCCGGCTACGCGCAATATCGCGGGCCGGTGAGGAATATGTATCTGTGCGGCTCCAGCGCCCATCCGGGCGGCGGCGTGATGGGATCGCCAGGCGCCAACGCAGCCCGCGAGATTCTCAGCGACATGCGCCGGGCGGGAGGTGGCCGATGACCGCATCGTACGACATCATCGTCATCGGTGGCGGCCATAACGGCCTCACCAGCGCCGGCTTCCTGGCCAAGGCAGGTCGGCGCGTACTGGTGCTGGAGGCTTCCGCCAATCTGGGTGGCGCCGCCGCCAACAGGCAATTGGCCGACGGCGTGACCGGGCCGGGTGGCGCCCATATTCTGCATCAGCTTCATCCGACCGTGCTTAAGCAACTGAAATTGAAGAAGCACGGCCTTAAGCCCGCAGGCTGGCGGCTTCCTACAATTTCGCTCGGACCCGATGGCACGCATCTCGTACTGACGGACAAACGGATCGAGGGTTTGACCGAAGCGGGCGACGCCCAGGCTTGGCCGGTCCTGCAGAAACAACTGAGGCGCATGGCAAGGGCATTGGCGCCATCGCTATCGGAAACCGCGCCCAAGATGGGCAGCCGGAATTGGCAGGATCTGATATCGCTGGCTAAATTAGGTCTCAGACTTAGGATGCTGGGCAAGAAAGACATGCGCGACTTCATGCGTATCGTCAATATGAACGTCTTCGACCTTATGAACGACGAATTGGCCGATGATCGCCTGAAGGGCCTGCTTGCCTTTGACGCAATACTTGGGAGCAATTTCGGCCCGCGGTC
>JBFFGY010000264.1:0-4372 GCA_041557215.1 Alphaproteobacteria bacterium | reverse complement strand
GTCAGGCCCGGGGGGCTGGTTGTCTATGCCACCTGCTCGCTGCAGCCGCGCGAGGGTGAAGAACGGATAGAAGCCTTGCTGTCTGCAAACCGGGATATCGAGCGGGTTCCGGTTACCGACCAGGAGATGCCCGGCCTGGCGGAAGCCGTCACCCCGTTGGGCGACTTGCGGACTCTGCCTTGCCATTGGGGGGAGCGTGGCGGCATGGACGGTTTCTTCGCTGCTCGCCTGCGGCGGAGGGCATAACCCGCCCCGCCGCTTGCGCGAAAGGCGGAAAGCCTCTAGGAAAAAGACCATGCAACAGCCAATCCGAATCGCCCCATCGATCCTTTCCGCCGACTTCGCCAGCCTTGGCGAGGAGGTCCGCGCCATCGACCATGCGGGCGCGGACTATGTCCATATCGACGTGATGGACGGACATTTCGTGCCCAATATCACGATCGGCGCCGGGGTGACCAAGGCCCTGCGTCCACATACCGGCAAGGTCTTCGACGTTCACTTGATGATTTCGCCGGTTGACCCCTTCATCGAGGATTTCGCCAAGGCCGGCGCCGACATCATCACCGTTCATGTCGAGGCGACGCCGCATGTCCACCGCACGATCCAGCTGATCAAGAGCCTGGACAAGAAGGCCGGAATCTCTCTGAACCCCTCAACACCCGCCTCGGCGATCGACTATCTGATCGGCGATGTCGATCTGATCCTGGTGATGAGCGTCAATCCGGGATTCGGCGGGCAGGCCTTCATTGATTCGCAACTCGACAAGGTGGCCGAATTCCGCCGCCGGATCGACGCGTCCGGCCGCAACATCGACCTGGAGATCGACGGCGGCATCAATTTCGAGACCGCACCCCGGGCCATAGCAGCGGGCGCCGATGTGCTGGTGGCGGGCACGGCAACCTTCACCGGCGGCCCCGGCGCGTACGAAGCCAATATCCGCCGGCTGCGCGGCGACGGTTAAAACCATGGCCGGGGTTCCGGCAAGGCTTCAGAGCACGCTGCTTGGCTTTCTGCGCCAGACGGCACAGCGCCTGTTTTCATTGCCCGGTTACCGGCTGACCCTGATCGGCCGGACCCCCGCAACCTTGCAACTATCGCCGCCCGATCCCTGGCCGGGGCGAGCGGACAAGGGTGTGGCGATTCTGGGTGGCCATTTCCGTTTTGCCGCCAGTGAGCCCGATTTCGAAAAATCGCCCTGGGATGCGACGGACGCGCCATCGGAATGGCAGGCTGCCCTGCACGGTTTTACCTGGCTTCGCGACCTGACCATGCTGGGGGGAGACGAGGCGCGTCGCACCGCGCGCCGCCTGACCACGGAATGGATCGAACGGAATGGCGACTGGTCCCTACCGGCTTGGCGCAGCGACATCGCGGCGGCCCGGGTGACTGCCTGGCTTTCCTGCTACGATACGTTCTTTGCCAGCGGCGAGGACGTATTCCGGCAAGCGCTGGTGTATTCGCTCGCGGCTCAACTGCGCCATATCGAGCGCGCATGGCGGCTGGAGACGCAGGGCGCGGACAGGCTTACCGCGTTGAAGGGCCTGATTTTCGGCGCTCTCTGCCTGGGCAATCGCGAACGATCGGAACACTGGCTTGAGCTTCTGGAGCAGGAGCTTGAACACCAGGTGTTGGCCGATGGCGGACATGTGGAGCGGAACCCATGGAAATTGCTGACCGTCCTGCGCGACCTGCTGGAGATCAGGGCGGCGCTGGGGGCGGCACAGCATGAAGCGCCGGAACCGCTTCAGCAGGCGATCGACCGGATGGCCCCCATGCTGCGTTACCTGCGCGGCGGCGACGGAGCGTTGGCCCGCTTCAATGGCGCGGGCGGTGAAGACCCGCTGATGCTGAGCGCGGTGCTGGACCATGCCAGTCCTCGCGGAAAACCTGCGGCGAGGGCCCCCGCACTTGGCTTCGAGCGCATGACGGCGGGTCGGCTGACGGTTCTCGCCGATTGCGGAAGCCCGCCACCGCCGCCCTGGGACGAGGGCGCGCATGCGGGTGCGCTGAGCCTTGAAGTTACGGTCGGACGGGAGCGCATGATCGTTAATTGCGGCGCCGCGGTCTGCAACGGTGCGGTCTGGCGGACCGCCGAGCGCGCCACGGCCGCTCATTCCACCGTTACGGTGAACGACCGCAATTCCAGCGAACTGTTGACCAACGGCCGTATCGGGCGCCGGGTTGCGCATGTTGCCGCCGAAGCGCAAAGCGCCGATGGCGCCGTCCTGCTGGATATGAGCCACGACGGATACCAGCGCTCGGATGGGATAACGCATCGGCGGCGCATCTTCCTGTCGGCCGACGGCAACGATCTGCGCGGCGAAGACAGTTTGACGGGCCGCAGCGGCGTGCCCTTCACTGTGCGCTTTCACCTGCATCCGGCAGTGGATGCCACCTTGTTACAAAGCGGCCGTGATGTGTTGCTGCGCCTGCCGCGCGACGGCGGTTGGCGGCTGCGTTGCAGCGAGGCGCTGGCGTTGGGCGAAAGCATCTATTTCGAAGACGCGCCGGAACCGCGCCGCACCAGACAGATTGTGGTTACCGGCGTAACGGCAGACGGCGGTACCACAGTCAAATGGGCTTTGCGGCGAGAGGGAAAGCGCGACTGATAGACGCGTCGTCTCCCCTTGCCACGGGCGCGGGCGCACTCTATGAAACCGCCCATCGAACCTGCTCGCGAACCATACCGCCGGGAAAACAGCCATGTCAGAAAAGAAAATTGCCTGCGCCCTGATTTCCGTCTCCGACAAAACCGGGCTCGTGGAATTTGCGCAATTCCTCTCCGATAATGGCGTCGCTATCCTGTCGACCGGCGGATCGGCCAAAATGCTTCGTGAGGCCGACATCCCGGTGACGGAAGTTTCCGAACATACCGGCTTCCCCGAAATCATGGATGGCAGGGTCAAGACCCTCCACCCCATTATTCATGGCGGGCTTCTGGGCCGGCGCGACGACAAACAGCACAAGTTGGCCATGTCCGTCCATGACATAACGCCGATCGATCTGCTGGTGGTGAACCTCTATCCGTTCGAGGAAACCGTGGCGCGAGGCGCGGATTTCGACACCTGCATCGAGAATATCGACATCGGTGGGCCGGCGCTGATCCGCGGAGCGTCCAAGAACCACGAATTCGTAACCGTGGTCACCAGCACCGAAGACTGTCAGGCGGTGATGGACGAGATGTCGAAGAACAAGGGCGCCACCACCCTCGAGCTGCGCCGGCGTCTGGCGGCCAAGGCCTACGCACATACCGGGGCCTATGATGCTGCGATTTCCGGCTGGTTCGCGCGGGAGCTGGGCCAGGAGCTGCCCGACCCGCTGGCCATGGGCGGGCATCTGAAGCAAACGTTACGTTACGGCGAGAATCCGCACCAGAAGGCCGCCTTCTATACCGGCGGCGCTTCGCGGCCCGGCATCGCCAGTGCCGAACAGGTGCAGGGCAAGGAGCTGAGCTTCAACAATCTGAACGACACGGACGCAGCCTTCGAACTGGTGGCGGAGTTCGACAAACCGGCCATCGCGATCATCAAGCATGCCAACCCGGCCGGCGTTGCCGAATCCGACAGCCTGGCCGACGCCTATGCCAAGGCCCTGGCCTGCGATCCGGTCAGCGCGTTCGGCGGAATCATCGCCGCCAACCGCGAGCTGGACGCCGACACGGCCAAGCAGATTGCGGAACTGTTCGCTGAGGTGGTGATCGCGCCGGGCGCCAGCGACGAGGCAAAGGCCATACTGGCAGACAAGAAAGCACTACGCCTGTTGCTGACCGACAGCATGCCGGATCCCCTGGAAGGCGGCCTTACCGTGCGCTCGCTGGCCGGCGGTTACCTGGTGCAGACGCGCGACAATGGCCACATCCGCCAAGCCGACCTGAAAACAGTCACCAAACGTGCACCGACGGCGGACGAACTGCGCGACCTGCTGTTCGGCTGGAAAGTCTGCAAGCATGTGAAATCGAACGCCATCGTCTATACCCGCAATAGCGCGACGGTGGGCGTGGGCGCCGGCCAAATGAGCCGTGTCGATTCGGTACGCATCGCCGCCCATAAATCGAGCGAACATGCGGGCACCAAGGGCTCCGTGGTCGCATCCGACGCCTTCTTCCCCTTTGCCGACGGGTTGCTGTCGGCCATCGAGGCCGGTGCAACGGCGGCGATCCAGCCCGGCGGCTCGGTACGCGACGAGGAAGTCATCAAGGCCGCGGACGAGGCCGGAATCGCCATGGTCTTCACCGGCATGCGGCATTTCCGTCACTAAGGGCTGCGGCCCGGGCTTTCACGATATTCTCGTAACGATATCGAAACGGTAGCTGTGACTAAGGCTCTCGAACCGGAATCAGAAGCAGCAAGCCAGCAGTCAGAAACACCAGGAT